>JASLXN010000100.1 GCA_030740315.1 Dehalococcoidia bacterium
GCTCCTCAGAGCCGGCCTGGGAGTGTATAACAAACCAACGTTTCTTGTCTTCCATAATACCTACGAGGACTGCAGGAAAAGACGGGTGAGCTGGGAGAATCCGTAATCAATGCCTCCCAGAAACGCACCCACGACGGCCGCCACTATTATCACCATAACGGTGAGACGTATGGTCTCCTGCCGGGTGGGCCACACCGCTTTTCTCAGCTCAGAGACAACCTCCCTGAACAGCCTTAGCCTTACTCTCGCCTTGGGACGTGCCGTGGTACGCGCAGGACTTCTCCCAGGCATAGGCCTACTTGGTCTCCCGATGCTGAGTATGTGCCCGGCAGCGAGGGCAGAACTTATTAAGCTCCAGGCGCTGCGGATCATTCCGCCGGTTCTTGGAGGAAGTATAGCTCCGCTGCTGGCACTGTATACAGGCCAGGTAAATCACCTCGCGTACGGCAGCCTTTTTGGCCACTGGTTACTCCCCTACAGTCGTAATCACGCCTGCGCCCACGGTCCTGCCTCCCTCCCGGATGGCGAACCTCAGCCCTTCCTCTAGGGCCACGGGGTGTATTAGCTTTAGTCCCATCTTTATGTTGTCCCCCGGCATGGTCATCTCCACACCTTGGGGAAGCTCAATAATCCCGGTCACATCAGACGTCCGGATAAAGAACTGTGGCTTATATCCCGTGAAGAAGGGGGTATGGCGACCTCCCTCTTCTTTAGACAACACATATACCTCAGCAAAGGCATTGGAGTGGGGCTTGATGGTGCCGGGGGCGGCCAGCACCTGGCCCCGCTTGATTTCATCCCGCTCAACACCCCGCAGCAGGCACCCCACCGCCTCCCCAGGCTCGGCGGAGTCCAGAATCTTGTGGAACATCTCCAGGCTAGTAGCAACCGTTTTCCTGGTCTCCTTAATACCCACAATCTCCACTTCGTCACCGGGTTTTATGATGCCCCGCTCCACACGGCCAGTGACGACGGTGCCGCGTCCCTTGATGCCGAACACATCCTCCACAGGCATAAGAAACGGTCTGTCCTTGGGGCGTGGCGGCAGGGGAATATATTCATCCACGGCCTCCATGAGCTTCAGTATCTGGCCGCATTCGGGGCAATCACGGTCTCCACAGCCGTGCTCCAGAGCTTTGACAGCGCTCACCCGGACAATGGGAGTGTTATCGCCGTCGAACTGGTAGCGGGTCAGCAACTCGCGTAATTCCAACTCCACCAGTTCCAGCAGCTCCTCATCATCCATCATATCCACTTTATTGAGGGCCACCACGATGCGGGGCACCTCCACCTGCCGGGCCAAGAGGATGTGCTCCCGTGTCTGAGGCATCGGGCCATCGGGGGCGCTCACCACCAGAATAGCACCGTCCATCTGGGCGGCGCCGGTAATCATGTTTTTGATGTAGTCAGCGTGTCCGGGGCAATCAATATGGGCGTAGTGCCGCTTTTCCGTCTCGTATTCAACATGGGAAATGTTGATTGTAAGACCACGGGATTTCTCTTCAGGGGCATTGTCAATACTATCGAAGGCGCGGTATTCACCGCCCCCCTGGCAAGAGAGTATCCTTGTGATGGCTGAAGTGAGGGTAGTCTTGCCATGGTCTACGTGCCCGATGGTGCCCACATTGGCGTGGGGTTTGGTGCGCTCGTAGTGTTTCTTCGCCATGTAAATGCCTCCTTATAGTAAGCCCACAACCAGATTCGAACTGGTGACCCCACCCTTACCAAGGGTGTGCTCTACCACTGAGCTATGTGGGCCCTTGACCATATTATGTAGCGGTGCCCCCATCCCATCCGAGGAGGCCCTATCCTCTCTTTTTCAGTGGTGGAGGGGGTAGGATTCGAACCTACGTAGCCCTTCCGGGCGGCAGATTTACAGTCTGCTCCGATTAACCACTCCGGCACCCCTCCCCCAGCCCAAGGGGGGAGTCGAACCCCCAACCTACCGATTACAAGTCGGTTGCGCTACCGTTGCGCCACTCGGGCAAACATACGGTAGTATATCCACCCACCCTTTCCCCTGTCAAGGCGATGGGGCACACTCTACCATAGTGGAGTGGAACTGCCTGCCACCGTTCAATATTATACAAACCTTTGCCTTTCCCAGCAAGCACCGGTCTTTTTACAGAACACAGCCACTCTTACTCTCTCTGACCAGCCCAATGATTACGGGAAGAACGGCCTTCGCAGCTGTGTCAGCTTTGACGTACAATCACAGGGCAGATATAAGCCTTGACCGCCACACCCCAAGCCGATAGGATGTGCATGGGCAAGTTCCTGACACCGCAGGCCCCACAATGCGGTAACAGCCATTACGGCACACCAATTGAAGGAGGCCACCAAATATGGAAGGCATGCACTTTGAAGATGTGAACATAGGCGACAAGTTTCTGAGCATGGGGAGGACTATTTTTGAGACGGATATCGTCAATTTCCTAGGCCTCAGCCGGATAAATGAGCCGCTTTTCAATGACCGGGAGTTCTATGAGAAGCAGGGGATTCTCAAGGGACGGCTGGTGCCGGGGCCACTTACATATGTCATAGCCATGGGGCTGTTCACCAACCTGGGTTTAATCCATGGAACAGTGCTGGCCTTTCTGGGAATGGATGAGTTCCGCATCCCTAAACCGGTGTTTTGCGGCGATACCCTCACCCTAGAGTTGACGGTAATCAGCAAGAGACAGACATCCAAACCCAAGCAAGGGGTGGTCACTTTCAGGCTGACCACCCGGAACCAGCGGAATGAAGAGGTAATGCACTGGAACCACACCCTTATGTTGGCCGGTAGAGGAGCCGCTTAAGTAAAAGTTAAGGTATGGCTCCTTCTTCCTTGAGCCGGACCAGGTCATCCCAGGTCATGCCCGCTACCTCCAGCAGCACCTCCTCCGTGTGCTGTCCCAGCTCCGGGGCGGGAGCACTCACCTCGGCCGGGGTACCGCTGAACTTCACCGGGCTGGCTACCAGCCGGAGTTCCCCACAGAGGGGGTGGGGCACCTGGGTGAAGAAGCTGTTAGCTGTTGCCTGTGGGTCTGTAACCACATCGATCACTGTTTGCACCCGGCCAAAGATTAGCTGATACCGGGTGAAAACCTCCTCCCAGGAGGCGCAGTCCCGACTGGTCATGACTCCCTCCAGTATGGACACTAGCTCAGCACAGTTTTCCTCCCGGCATAGGCTGTTGTTGAACCGGGGGTCTTGCTCCAGGTCAGGACGGCCGATGGCCTCGCAGAATGCGGGCCAAAAACGGTCTGACTGTATCATAACCAGCTGCACCCACAGACCATCCCCAGTCCTGTAGGTGTTCCACAGGGGATTGCGTGTCTTGCCCCGCTCCGTATTAGGTATTTCGATCCCCGCGGACAGCGCCGGCATCATGTCCATTCCCAGCATCCAGACGGCTGTGTTGAACAGGGACAGGTCCAATGCCTGCCCCACCCCTGTTCTCCCCCGGGCCACGAGGGCTGCGGATATGGCACCGGCGATTAGCATAGAGGTGACGTTGTCCCCCATACCGGGGCGCTGGGGGGGCGGGGCGCTATCCGGCTCCCCCATCTTGCTCATCGCACCACCCCTCGCCCAAAAAGCTGAGTAGTCATACCCCGGCTTGTCCCGCTCCTGGCCCTCCCGGCCAAAGCCGGTAAGCACCGCATAGACTATCTGTGGGTTTAGACGGGCCACGATGTCATAAGGTAGGCCCAACCGCTCTAGGGCGGCCACCTTGAAATTGGAAACCAGGACATCACTTTTCTGGATAAGGTGCCTCAGCACATTTTTCCCGGAATCATACCGCAGGTCCAAGGCCACACCCTTTTTGTTACGATTAACCTGCTCGAACCAGTAGTTGACCTCCCCCACCGATACCCCGTCCACCGAACGCAGACCGCGCATAGGGTCGCCCATCACCGGATCCTCCACTTTGACAACCTCTGCCCCCCAATCGCCGAGTATAGCGCAAGCGCTGGGCACAGCCACCCAATGTCCCAACTCCAGCACCCGTAATCCATCCAGTGCCCCTGACATAACCTCTCCTTATTCCTTCCTTACCTCAGAGTATAGCGCCAGCGTCCTTGAACCGGGTCAGGTCTTCCCAGGTGTAGCCATGCTCCAGCAGCACCTCCTCCGTATGCTCCCCAAGCTGAGGGGCTGTGCTTCGCACCGAGGCCGGTGTGGTGCTGAACCTGACCGGGCTGGCAATAAGCTTTATTTCCCCCTGAGCCGGGTGGTCTGCGGTGGTCAGAAAGCCATTGGCCCACACCTGGGGATCGGTGTCAATATCGCCGGGGGTCTGCACCAACCCCCAGATACAGCCGTGCTCGTCCAGCAACCTCCCCCACTCCGCCCGGGGACGCCTGGCAAACACCTCCTCCAAAATGGCGACAAGGGCAGCACCGTTCCGCCACCTGCCGCCGGTGGTGCCAAAGCTAGGGTCTTTCTCCAGCTCCTTCCTGCCAATGGCCTTGCAGAATCCGGACCAATAAGGTGCGGACTGAGGCATCACCAGAAACAGCCAGCGCCCGTCGCCAGCCCGATAGTAGTTGAGCAGTGGGTTGCCGACAGCGGTACGGGTGGTACGGGGCACATCTTGGCCGGCCAGGAGGCAGGCCTGAATATCTATGCCTAGTTGCCACATGGCGGTGTG
Source organism: Dehalococcoidia bacterium (assembly GCA_030740315.1). Lineage (GTDB taxonomy): Bacteria > Chloroflexota > Dehalococcoidia > JACVQG01 > JAHKAY01 > JASLQE01. Next base: position 4,640 of record JASLXN010000100.1, read on the forward strand.
CAGGAGGGCGGTACTCACCCTCTGACCTTTTCCGGTGCGCTCCCGGTTGAATAGGGCGGCGGATACCGCACTCACAATAGCCAGGGAGGTGGAGTGGTCACCGAACCCGGGCCTCGGGGACACGGGAGGCCCATCAGGCTCACCCAGCACCCCCATAATCCCCGAGCGTGCCCAGTGTGCGCTGTAGTCAAAGCCAGGGCGCTCCCACTCCTCCCCGTCATCGCCGTACCCAGAGAGGCTAGCATAGATAAGGCGGGGGTGCTTCGCCGCGAGCGCCTCATACTCCACCCCAAACCGACTAAGGGTGTCTGGCTCCAGGTTGGTGGCGAACACATCGGCCTCGGCTACCAGCCGGTGGACAGCCTCCTGGGCCTCTGGGCGTCGCATGTCCAGAACCACGCTCCTCTTGTTACGGTTGTCCATCTCAAAAGGGGGACTCAAGGAGAGGTCAAAGGGGTAAATACCCATGCCCATAAACCCTCGGACGGGGTCACCGCCCTGCGGGTTCTCAATCTTGACCACCTCTGCTCCCCAGTCCGCCATGATGGCCATGGCTGCCGGCATGGCCACCCAGTGGGCCAACTCCACTACCTTAATGCCCGCCATGGCACCCGTCATCGCAGCGCCTCCGTGCTTCGTTGTAAGGCAAAGGATGCCCCATCGGCCCATTGCTGTCAATGTGCCGGTACCGGAGGGACGCCGTGAGCCTGTAGCATTCGAAGGCTGAAAGGGCGGCAGGCAAGCAGATCTTTGAGTGCATCAGAGAAGTATTATGACTTCGGAGACTCCCGAACAGCCTAGGCACATTTACTTGACAGCTACATACGGGTCTTGCTAAACTGAGCGCTATCGGCCCTGTAGTGTAGAGGCCTAACACACTGCCCTGTCAAGGCAGAGATCGCGGGTTCGAATCCCGTCGGGGCCGCATGTGAACACATGCCTCCCGCTTCCTTTCCCATATCTACGCTCATACCTCACTGGGTGCCGCCCGCCTCGGAAAGCTGCCGGTCCATCCGCAGAGACATGGTGCCAGCCCTTCAACCCCCTCCGCACTCTTCGGTTTTATACCCCCTCGAAGTGTCCAAAAAACGCTGACAGCCAACATAGCAGTGCAAAAATATCGTTATAATT
>JASLXN010000101.1 GCA_030740315.1 Dehalococcoidia bacterium
GGTCCCCATGGGGAAGGGCCGGAGTACAGCGTGTTCGCCTGGATGGGGGCTAACTTAGAGATTCTGAATACGGAGTACATCATCCGTGCGTCCGACCTCCTCAACGAATACGGCATGGATGTAATGGACACCATGGTGGTAATAGCCTTCGCCTTCGAGCTATATCAGCGTGGCATCATCTCTCGCTCCCTCGCCGGCATTCCCCTAGAATGGGGGGACGGTGAGGCGGTGCTGACGCTTATTCACCAGATGGCACACCGGGAGGGGCTGGGGGATATACTGGCCGAAGGCAGCTATTGCCTGCACCGCCTGCCCCCGGAGGCGGAGCCTTACCTGATGCGGGTGCGCAACGCCCTGCTGGGCCCGGCGCCGGGGGGCCGGGTGGTGAAGAGCTTCGGGATGGGCCACGCTGTGGCCACCATCGGTGGCCACCTACACCGCAACCGCCCCGGCGTGGATGTTCTACATTTGCCGCCTCAGGTGCTGGAGGGCCTCTACGGCGGCCCAGTGTCCAACGATTACCGCGCCTACGAGGGCAAGGCCCGCATGGTGTGGTGGCACGAGCTGCTGTATGCGGTGTGCGATTCCCTGGGCTTCTGCCGGTTCCAGACGGTGTTTAACAGCCCCAACGCCCCCCAGTACCCCGAGTACCGGGAGCTGATTCGACTGGTCCTGGACTGGGAAATGTCCGTGGAGGAGCTACAGGAGTGCGGGGAGCGCATCTATACAACGGAGCGGCTGCTGCTGGGCAAAATGGGGGTGGGGGGCCGGGAGCACGATACCCTGCCCCGGCGCTGGTTTGAGGAGCCGGTGCCCCAAGGCCCTTGCAAGGGCGAACTTATTGAGCGCCCCCAGTTTGAAAAATTCCTGGACGAGTATTATTCCCTCCACAGATGGGACTCCCAGGGCCACCCAACACCAGAGGCGGTGGAGAGATTGGGGATAGAGTAACTCGGGAAGGATGAAATGCCGAAGTACATAGCACTTTCGATGAGAGGCCGCGGGAAGTACGTAGCACCGGGCCAAAAAAGTGACGAGCATGGAGCTATTGTTACTACCTCCAAATTCACCAAACAAGCTTAGGAAGAAGCAGAACGGCAAGAGATGAAGCCGATAGTTCTTATAGTTCTTGCCGATAATTCTTATAGTTCTTATGGATGGGGAACAACTGGCAGACTTAGTTTTCACTCACTATGGGGAATTGGGCCCTAAGTTTCGGGAATTTATCCAAATCGAAAGGAAACCGTTCTCACTTCGAGAGCGGTACATTATGCGGCAAGAGGACCAATCCTAACAATGCAGCAGCCAAGATGCATCGCAATCAATGTTAACACCACAGCCTGCACCGGGTGCCGGCTGTGCGAGGTGGCGTGCTCGCTATTACACCGGGGTGCGGTGAACCCCGAAGGGGCACGGGTGTGGATTGCCGAGGACTGGGAGAACTCTCTCTACCAACCCCATATCTGCCAGCTATGTGACAACCCGGATTGTGTCAAGGCGTGCCCCTCAGAGGCTCTCTCCCAGGAGCCGGACACCGGCGTTATCCGTGTGGATGCCGGGCTGTGCAACGCCTGTCTGGCCTGTGTGGAGGCCTGCCCCCACGACGCTATCCGGTGGAGCGATGCCCTGGATGAGCTGCTGGTGTGCGACCGCTGTGGTGGTGAGCCTGCCTGCCTGCCCTTCTGCCACCGGGGCGCCCTCTGCCCCGCCCCATAGGTCTTGCCTACTCGCCTGCCCGTTAATTTGTTTTGGAAGGCTCCGCCCCCGAAACCCCGGGGATCGACAGCGCGTGTGTGTAGGGGCGTGACTTACCTCGCTTTGTGGGTTCCAAAAAGGGAGAGTCCCCTGGTGGGGGTTTGGCCCGATGAACGGAGCATCATCGGACTCTCCGAAGGAGTCCGGAGTCCTTCGGACCGCAAAGCGGAGAGTCCTTCGGACGGGGCGGCGGCAAGCCTGTTCATCCCTGGGAGGATTAGAGGGGCTTCGCCCCTCATAATGTAATTTTCGAAGGCGGGCGGGTTGGAGAGATAACGCTTGCTTAACGGCCCATACCGGCTGCTGTTGGGCCATGGCTCAGCCAGCCCTCCGCCTCGCCCTTCTTGGCGCTGCCACCCACATGGCGATGAAGGCGACAACAAAGGTGGCTGCGGATATCAGAAAGGCGGGCAGGTAGCTGCCAGCGACTTCAAAGATATAGCCCCCTAACCACGGGCCTATTGTGCCCCCAATGGCAAATGAGAACCAGATGAAGCCGATGACGGCCCCCGCCCTATGGCCCTGGAACATATCCGTGGCCGCAGCGGCAATGGTCGGCGTGGTCATGCCAAATCCTAGGCCGAAGAGGATGGGGTACGCATAGAGCATCCACGGCTGTGAGGTGTCCTGTATCAGCATTAGCACTACTATGCCGGAGACACCGATTACCATGCCTATGCCGAAGGTGGCCTCTCTACCGATGCGGTCGGAGACCAAGCCCAGCAGTGCACCCACCGACATGAGCACTCCAAAGAGGGCCAGGACGGCGGAGGCATACATATTACTGTAGCCCACATCCTCGGCGAAGGCGATATGGTGGGCCACCAGGATATGCTCGGTTATCCCCCATACAGAGAAGGCGCATAGGCACAGTGCCCAGAAGCGGAGGCTCTTAATAGCTTTGCGTAGCGTCCAATCGGCCGCATCCGTGTGTGGGCTCGCAGTGGGGACTGCCGCACCTGTGTTGAGAGCTTGTTCCAAATTGGGGGTGGGTGTGGAATTGGGCCTGCCGTCCGGTTGTAGACCTTTCTCCCACGGGGAGTTGCGGATTAACAAGGCCACAGCGGGCAGGAGCAGACCGGCGGCTATGGCAGCTTCTACCACAAACGTACCCCGCCACCCTATTCGGTCTATCAGTAAAGCGACCAGTGGATATAGGAGATAGGCACCGCCTGAGCCAAAGAACAGCAGGCTGAGGGCCATGCCGCGCCTGTCCAGGAACCAGTTGCCTATAATCCTGGTGAAGGGGACCGCTCCCACCAAGGAAATCCCCATTCCCATAAGCAGCCCAAAGGCCAGGTAGAAATGCCAGAGCGCAGTGGCCAGGCCGGAGGTAGCCGCCCCCAGGGCCAGCAGGACCGCACCCAGACTCATCGTACTGCGGGCACCTATCTTGTCCACTAGGGTGCCCGCCAGCGGGGCGGTGACCCCGTAGGCCAGCAGATGCAGGGACAGGATGGTGGCGGCGGCCCCTCGGGACCACTGGAACTCCTCTAACAGGGAGGAGAAGACCACGGCAAATGAGTAGCGGACCCCGTAGGCCAGAGCAAAGACCAGGATACCGACAGCCACTATGACCCAGCCGTAGAAAAACTTGCTGGTAACCGGCGCGGTTGCTTCTCCTAGGCTGTCCTCTATCAGCGGCCTCCCCAAGTAATCTTATTACAGGCACCCCGTGACCCTTGCCGAAGCCACGTTTAGGCAAGCAAGGGCCGGGTAAATAGCCCTGTATGTTAACAGAGACCGCTATGAGAGGTCAATTCGTCGGATAGGACTGTCTGCCATCTGCCGTTTATAATTGCCGCACCTTCCCCTCCTGATCTGAATAGATAGCCCAGGGCCGGAAAAACATCGATTGCGTTTACCTCGGTGGCTGTAGAGTATAAAATAGCGTTAGTGTTCCTCGGCCCGGGGTACTCCCTTTAGGAGGAGGGCTTGGGGGCTTGCAGAAAGGGGAAAATGATGCAGGGAATAAGAGACCGTGTTGCCATAGTGGGGATGGGCTGCACCAATTTCGGCGAGCACTGGGACAAATCCCCCAACGACCTCATGGTGGAGGCCTGCTATGAGGCCGTTGAGGACGCCGGCATCTCAACCTCGGACATCCAGGCCGCATGGATAGGCACCAATCAATCCGGGCGCAGGGGCTCCATGCTGGCCTATCCCCTAAAGCTGGACTACATACCGGTGACGCGGGTGGAGAACGCCTGCGCCACAGGCACAGATGCCATGCGCAACGCCTGCTATTCAGTGGCGGCGGGGATATACGATGTGGTGCTAGTAAACGGGGTGGAGAAACTGAAGGACTCGGGGTACTCGGGGCTGCCGCTGTACCCGGAGGTGACGACGTCGCAGACAGACCCGCCGTGCCCGGCGCCGGTGCAGTTTGCGCTGGCGGCGACGCGATATTTCCACCACTACGGACTGAGCTTTGAGGAAGGGAAGCGGATATTGGCGCAGATAGCGGTAAAGAACCACCACAACGGAACCATGAGCCCGAAGGCGCACTTTCACCGGGAGATAAGCGTGGAGCAGGCACTGAAAGCCCCCATGGTGGCGTGGCCGCTGGGACTGTTTGACTGCTGCGGGGTGAGCGACGGGTCGGCAGCGGCGATAATCACGCGGGCAGATCTGGCGCCATCGTTCCGGAAGGACTACGTGTTGGTGAAGGGGCTGGGGGTAGCGTGTGGGGCACGGGAGGCGCAGACGCGAAACGACTATGATTTCGTGCACTTTGAGGAGAATGTGAGGGCGGCGAGGGCGGCGTATCGGGAGGCAGGTATAGAGGATCCGCGGAAAGAGATATCGGTAGCCGAGGTGCACGACTGCTTCACCATAACGGAGTTGATAATCTATGAGGATCTGGGGTTGAGCCCGCGAGGCGGTGGCCCGGCGGATGTGGAGGCGGGGAGCTTCTCGCTGGAGGGGGAGGTAGCGGTAAACAGCGATGGGGGCTTGAAGTGCTTCGGGCACCCCATAGGTGCCAGCGGCATTCGGATGATATACGAGGTTTACAAGCAGCTACAGGGGAAGGCTGACAAGAGGCAGCGCAAGGATCCGCGTATAGGTATCACCCACAACTTGGGTGGGGCACCCGGATGGTTCACCAGCGCCGTGGCCGTCTTCTCTACGCCGGACTGATGCTAAGTTACGCCAATTCGGGTGCAATTTAGATTTTTCGCTACGCTCTCCGAAGGAGTCCTGAGTCTTTCAGACAGAATGACATTCTCGTGCTCTGTCAACCTGAGTACGTTCGCTATGCTCAGTGTAAACTCTACGAAGGGTCTCATGCTGGCTGTAACCACACGCAGGGCCAAGCGATCAAGTACCAGTTCTAGGTTGCGGGAAGCGTTCCAAGAGGGAGAGCCATGAAGTGGGCTACAGACTACCTGTGGTTTGAGACGGCAAAACAGAGGGAGTACGTCAATATCACCTCTCGGGTGCAGGATTTCGTAGCCGAAAGCGGCATCCAGGAGGGTATGGTGATGGTCTCCGCCATGCACATAACCGCTGGGGTATATGTAAACGATGCCGAGCACGGGTTAATCCAGGATATTGATGACTGGCTGGAGGGATTAGCGCCCTTCCGGGCTGATTACCGACACCACCGTACCGGGGAATCCAACGGGGACGCCCACCTGAAGAGCCTACTTGTCCACCACCAGGTGATGGTACCGGTGACAGGCGGCAAGCTGGACCTGGGCCCTTGGCAGCAGGTCTACTATGCAGAGTTCGACGGACGCCGTCGCAAAAGGGTGGTGCTGAAAGCCATGGGGGAGTGAACACCTAGGGGAGTCATCGGGCAGGCAGCCAGCGGGCCTTAGCTCTTGTGCCTACCATTGCTGGAAACGGTGCCTTCTGGGCGAAGGTGGAGACTACTTATCGGCAACTACGCCTGCCGGAAAAAGGAGAGCGTACCAGGCATCACCTTTTCCCTACCAATCCTCCTGAAGAGATCG
>JASLXN010000102.1 GCA_030740315.1 Dehalococcoidia bacterium
TGGGCCGCCTCCTCCAGCTCTCGCAAGCTATCGGCAACCTCCCGGGAGCTGCGCTCCCGGCGGATACGGTTGAGCCGCTCCAAGTGCTGCCGCTCCCCCGCCTCATCCATCTTGAGCAGTGGCACTGTCACCGGTTCCGGCGTCTGGTACTCGTTCACCCCTATTATAATCCGCTGCTTCCCATCCACCTCCTGCTGGTAGCGGTAGGAGGCGTTGGCAATCTCTTGCTGGAAGAAGCCCTTCTCCACAGCGGGAACCACGCCGCCCTGGACATCAATCTCCTTGAAATAGTGGTGGGCCTCCGCCTCCATGCGGTCGGTCATGGATTCCACCAGGTAGCTGCCGCCCAAGGGGTCTACGGACTGGGTGACACCGCTCTCATGGGCGATTATCTGCTGAGTGCGCAGGGCTATCAGCACCGCGCGCTCCGAGGGCAGGGCCAGGGCCTCATCCAGGGAGTTGGTGTGCAGTGACTGTGTGCCACCCATCACTGCCGCTAGGGCCTGCAGGGCCACACGCACCGCGTTGATATCCGGCTGCTGGGCGGTGAGGGCGCAGCCCGAGGTCTGGGTGTGGAAACGTAGCCACCGAGAGCGCTCGGATGCCCCGTAGCGGTCCGCCATGCCTCGTGCCCAGATGCGCCGCGCGGCGCGGAATTTGGCTACCTCTTCAAAAAAGTCGTTGTGGCAGGCGAAGAAGAAGGAGAGGCGTGGGGCGAACGAATCCACCTGTAGACCGCGTTCTAGGGAGGCTTCCACATAGGCAAAGCCATCGGCCAAGGTGAAAGCTAACTCCTGCACCGCCGTGGAGCCGGCCTCACGTATATGGTAGCCGCTGATGCTTACGGGGTTCCACCGGGGCATGTGCCGGCTGGCGAACTCTATGGTGTCCACCACCAGGCCCATGGAGGGCTTGGGCGGGTAGATGTATGAGTTCTGTGCGGTGAACTCCTTCAGGATATCGTTCTGGATTGTGCCGCCCATCTTATCTAGGGGAACGCCCTGCTTCTCTGCGGCGGCTATGTACATGGCCCAAATCACCGCTGCCGGACCATTGATGGTCATGGAGGTGGTTATGATGTCCAGTGGTAGACCGTCTAGCAAAATCTCCATGTCAGCCAGGGAGGACACCGCCACCCCACATTTCCCGAACTCCCCTGCGGCTAGTGGATGGTCTGTGTCATAGCCGTTAAGGGTGGGAAAATCAAAGGCGATGGAGAGGCCGGTCTCCCCATGTTCCAGCAGGTACTTGTAGCGACGGTTGGATTCCTCAGCGCTGCCGAAGCCGGAGAACATACGCATGGTCCACTGCCGACCCCGGTACCCGGTGGCATGCACCCCGCGCGTGTAGGGATGCTCACCAGGAAGGCCCAGATCATTTAGGTATTCTTGAGAGGCAATGTCCAGCGGGGTGTACACCCGCTGCATTTCAATGCCCGAGGGTGTAGTAAAGAAACCGTTCTGCTCAGGCAGACTCCGAGAGCGGGCCTGCCAGTCGGCCAGCCGGTGCTTCAGTTCTTCCATATCCTGATCCTGATGTCCTATGGTCCTTTTTTTGTTTGGCTAACCCCTTGGTCGGTGCTCCTGAATGGCCGCCACCAGTTTTTGGGTCTGCTCGGATCCCACCTTGCCGATGCGCCACCGGGTGGCATCTTTATCCCCCAGGCCGACAGCCCGTACTTGATAGAAGGATATCGGAAGGAAAAACCAGATTATCTCCAATATAACTCCCAAAACCAGCAGGAGTTTGAAAAGAGCGGTGCCTGCCTCAGCACCCGGAATCAAGCTTGACACCAGCGATACTATCATAAGCCCACCGATTGCCAGCAGTATTACCAGAAAACCCAGGTAGGCTAAGGAACTGGGGCGGTAGGACAGCAGCGGGAGGCTCACTAGGTGGTTGTAGCTAACCTCGTCTATCTCCTGCCACCAGAGAAGCTTGGAATACCGCAATAGTCTGTTGTCCGTAGCATAGAACTGTCCTGCGGAGGCCAGCACCTCTTCATCAGGGAGCACAATATTTTCTATAGCCACAGCACCCTCAGTAGTCTATCCCCTTCTTGGAGAGGACCCCACTGCGGAGAGGATGCTTGACCTCTACCATCTCCGTTACCGTGTCCGCTAGGGCTAGCACCTTTTCATCGGCGTAGCGACCGGTGAGGATAAGGTCCACGGCCTCAGGCTTGCTCCGGATAGTTTCCACCACCTGGTTCACCGTCACTAGGCCCCAGGAGGCGGCCACATTCACCTCATCCAGTACCACAACGTCGTAGGAGCTGCTGTGCATGGCCTGTTGCGCCGCCTGCAACGCCCGCTGGGCCTCTTCCTTTTCCTCGGGTTTTACATTGTTAGGGTCGCAGAACTCTACGAAGCCAAACCGTCCCAGGGACATATTTGAAAGATGGGCCAGGGACTGCTGCTCACCGTAGGGGAAGTCCCCTTTCATGAAGAAGGTAAAATATACTCGCAGACCATGGCCCAAGGCCCGAATGGCCACCCCCAGGGCAGCCGAAGTCTTGCCTTTGCCATTGCCGGTGAAAACGATAACCTGTCCTGGGGCGTCTCGTAGTTCTTCCATAGAGATAAAGAGCTAAAGGGTGCCAGCGCCTCCCCCTTGCGGGCTAAGGCCAGTCTATCAGTGGAGGGTTATGCTGTCAAGCTTGACGCTATAGGGAGGGATTGCTAGAATGTGGTGGGCTGGGGATATAGCTCAGCGGGAGAGCACTGCGTTCGCAACGCAGGGGTCGGGGGTTCGAATCCCCCTATCTCCACGGGCCCCTGTAGCTCAGAGGATAGAGCGGTGGCTTCCTAAGCCGCGCGTCGGGGGTTCGAGTCCCTCCAGGGGCGGTAGGGGTGTAGCTCAGCTGGAAGAGCAGCGGTCTCCAAAACCGCAGGTCGGGGGTTCGAGCCCTCCCACCCCTGCCAGATTTAGATTTGAAGCGAGGCCCCGGAGACTCTTAAACCTCCGGGGCCTCGCTTCAAATGGATTAGGGGGACACCACGAGGCCACGAAGCGCTGCCCAGATGTATAATACTCAGTTGGACTACCAAAGATTCAACCAGAGATACAACGTCTTACGCCAAGCGATGTGGCATCCCGAAATGATAGAACTCACCCAGCGCAGGGCGGAGAAAACCAGGCAAATGGTGCTGGACCACAGACCGGGATATTCCTTGCTTGACTGGGGATTCTTCATTGGTGCTTATGGCAATATGGCCAACACCGGCTTCCACCTCAACGCTCCGAACCAGCGGGGCAACTACTGGTTGCCTCTCTATCAGCGTGGTGAGCCGCAACGGGGTTTACCCCGTCTGGTGAGCCGGGAGCGATGGGAGGGAGGCCCGAAGGATGCCACCACGGCGCTATCCATGATGGCCCGCAAGTTTGGTGCCGATGTAGTCGGATTCTGCAAGCTGGACCGCCGCTGGGTCTACTCGCATTACTTTGACGAGGAGACCAACCAAGACTTTCAGATAAAGTTTTCCGATGAAGCCGGTTATGAAGGCTATCAAGAACCTACCCAACAGGAGGACGGCATCCAGGTAATACCCAAAGAGATGGAGTATGTGGTGGTTATGCTCCATGAGATGGACGAAGAAGGCATCGCTACAGCCCCCACCCTAACCCAGTTCGCCAGCACTATTGAAACCTACTCCCGGATAAGCTATACCACGGTTATGCTGGCTGAATTCATCCGGGGGCTGGGCTACAATGCTATCCCTAGTGCCAACGACACCGCCCTCAATATCCCTCTCGCCATAGATGCCGGTCTGGGGCAATTGGGTAGGAACGCCAAACTGATTAGCCCGTGGTTTGGTCCCCGGTGCCGAGTTTCCAAAGTGATTACCGACCTCCCCGTGGTAACAGGGAAGCCGGTTGATTACGGGGTGACCCAGTTTTGCCAGGCATGCCAGAAGTGCGCCAAGAAGTGTCCGCCAGGCGCCATCCCCTTGGGGGAACGCAGCCTTGAGCCTATGAATGAGTGCAACAACTATGGCGTCCTTCAGTGGCAGTTGGAGCACAAGAAGTGCTATGCTTATTGGAGCGAGGTGGCTACCAATTGTGGCATCTGCATACGTACCTGTCCCTTCAACAAGCCCAAGCACAAGATTCACGATGCCACCCGATGGTTTATCAAGAACTTCTCCCAGGTGAACCCCCTGATTGTCCGGCTGGACGATGTCATGGGCTACGGCAAGTTCAAGAGTTCTGACAGCTTCTGGCGAGTGTGAAAGCTAATCTCACAAAGGTACAAGTTGTCACAAGGGTTCCCGCATTCGGAGATAGCTACACTTACCCCTTCCGTTTTACGAAAAGACGCCTTGTGGATTTTTGCCGGGCTACATTTCGCCTTTGAACTTTCTGTGGAGTCGCGGAATAAGCGTGAATAATGTTACATAGGCTCGTCTGCTGCTCTCGGCATGAGCGAACTGCCTATATTGGACGAAGGCAGTCTGGACACGTAGTTGTGTGGGGAGTAGAGTAGTGCAAATCTTAACCAGGGGGTGGTAAATGCCACAAGGCTACTGTATGAAGTGCCGCACCAAGAGGGAGATCAAGAACCCGGAAAGGGTAATCCTGAAGAACGGCCGTCCAGCGACCCGGGGTACCTGCCCCAACTGCAGGACCAAGGTCTCTTGCATCGGAGGCTAACCCTTCAGGGCGCCGCTTTCCGCTCGCACATTTTCATTAGGGGCAAGAAATATGCAAACAAGGCTTGTGTGAATCTCCGGATTATGAAGCCAGGGCAAGTGGCCGCTTTCGGGAAAGGTTTGCAAGGCAACATTCTTCACGGCGGTGGCTGCCCAACGGCCAAGCTCCGGCCCACCAAAGGGTTCGTCCTCACCCCTCAATAACAGTGTGGGAGGCGTTACCTTGTGGAAGTCCCATTCAGTGAGAGTAAACTCGGGGCGGAATCGTAGCCAACGTGACCCCTTCTGTATGCCGCGGACCTCGTGGCGCATAGTATCGGTGTACTTCACAAGCTGGTAACTCCATAATAGTAGATGTCGAGGATTGTTCCCCTGTCAATAGCAGTTCCATGGCCAATCTGTGTGTAGATGGACTGTGTAGATTTGACACTGGGCGGTTGGAGTTTAGTCAACACGCGGTTGAGGGCAGGTGCCGACAGTAAACGCATAAACACGGGTATCTTCATACCTTCAATGAAGGCCGGGCAGCCTTCCAGCACCAAGCGGTCAAGTCGCTCGGGCCTGGCCTGGCCAAACCAAAGGGCCCACGCGCCTCCGAGGGATCTGGCGGCGATATGAACCCGGTCTATTCCCATGCCGTCTAGAACGGACGTCAACACGTTGACGGCGAGCGACTTGAAGTCGCCGACAGAGTAATCCACAGGGCGGCTCCACCCGCAGCCTATGCGATCCGGCACTAGGCAGCGGAAGCCCTGTAATCCAGCCGCCAGAGGCGTCCACGTAGTCCCGGCGTTGGGTCCGCCGTATGACAAACAGCACTAGGTCGCCGGCGCCCACCTCCTGGACACATACCCTGACCCGCGGTCGCTCTAATTCCAGGTAGTGGCCGATGGGCTCTGCTCCGTAGTGTTACCAAAGACGACGTTCCGCCACTTGGTGGGCTATCCACCAATCCGCTAACCCGGAAGTCCCAGGCCTCGGGGTGGAAGGATGGCACGGGGCCGATGTGGAGGACGGGTAGATCCTCCGTAAGCCGCTGCCCGGGAG
>JASLXN010000103.1 GCA_030740315.1 Dehalococcoidia bacterium
CGTACTCGAGGTTCGAAATCCTATCGGCGAAGTGACCGGCGAGCAGCCGGGGTGGGATCGCTAGGGCGGCGCTCAGCGAGATGAGAAACGCCGCAGTGCCCGGAGAGAGCCCAACGGACTCATAGAAGGGGGCCGAGTGAGCGACCCAGGTGACCATCCCAAATGGGTAGAGCGTCATGCCCAGCGTCAAAGCCCAGAAGAGGCGGGTGTGGAGAGCTGCTCTGAGCGATAGACCTCCCGTTGGGCCGGGCATCTCGCCCGGCGATTGGCCTTCAGGTCGCGGTACGCCGTCAGGCAGCTCCCCTACGTCGGCGGGCGTATCGCGGATCACGGTTACGGCGAGCAGCGGAACGACGACCAGGACGCTAACGCCGGCGACGACAAAGGCACCCTGCCATTCCAGTGAGTCGATCAAGACCCTCATCACGGGGACAACGAGCATTCCGCCGACCATCAGCCCCGCTCCAAGGACGGCGCCGGCAACGCTCAGCCTGCGGTCGAACCAACGGGCTAGGAGGGCCATAAACGGAATGATGAAAACGAAGTGCCGCAGAAGGCCGTTGAGGGACATGTAGAGGTACCACTGCCAGAGGTTCTCCGTCGTCGCCAATAACAGATAAGTACCGGCCGTCGCGGTTGCTCCCAGGATGATCGCGGAGCGAGGACCCCGCCGGTCGACCCAGCGGCCCACCATCGGCGCCGCGAGGCCGCTGAGTCCAAGTGAAAGCGAGAACCCGAGAGAGACCTCGGCCCGGCTCCAGCCGAACTCGCCAATGAGATGGGGGAGCATAACCGGGATGAGGTAGAAGGACATGCCGTGGGAGAAGATGAGCACCACCAAAAGGGAGACAGCCACCCACCAACCGTAAAAGACCCTACATAGGGCCGCTGCCAAGGCCATCTTCTACTGAGAGGGGATGAACCGGCCAAGGGGCGCCTGTGCCTTCACATGACCGTCGTCCACCAGAAGACGTCCTCTCTGGAAGACCTTAATCGCTTTGCCCTTTACCTTTGTGCCGTCATAGACGGTGAATTCCGAGGCGGAGTGCATGGAGGCGGAATCCAGCACCCACTCCCGTAGGGGGTCAACTATCACTAGGTCGGCATCTGCGCCAAGCTGGATAACCCCCTTGCGAGGGTAGAGGTTGAAGAGACGGGCCGTGTTCTCGCTGGTGATCTGTGCCAGCCTGTCCCAGGATAGCCGGCCTTTGTTGATTCCTTCGCTGACCAGCAGGGCCAGCGTGGCTCCCAGTGATGGGAAACCGGGCATGATATCCCAGATGCTGCCCTCTTTGTCTGCCTTAGAGTAGTTGCCGTGGTCACTGCCTATGGTATCCACGGTGCCGTCGGCAATGGCCTGCCACAGTGCCTTGCGGTCGGCGTCTTCCCGCAATGGGGGGTTTACCTTGCCGATGTTGTGGGGCCCGGTCTGTTTGGTCAGCACCAGGTAATGGGGACAGGTCTCTATGTATACTGGAGCGCCTTTATTACGGAAGAAGCGGGCGGCTTCCATGCTCTCTTTGGCGCTGGTGTGCACCACGTACATTGGAGCGCCGACTTGCTGGGCGATGAGTCCGGCGGAGAAGATGTGCATGGCCTCGCATATTCCAGGACGGGAGTCGCTCCATGCGGCTAGGTCCTGGCGGCCCTCCGCTTGGAGACGCTCACGGAGCATCTCCATGATATCCGCCTCCTCGGCGTGAATCATGGCCAATGCTGGAGGGGCGTGCCTGGCGATGGCCTCAAAACCCTGGTAAACGAATCCCCAGGTAATTCCCTCCACCCCCACCTGCCTCCCCTCCTCCCCCCGATAGGCCAAGAGGAATTTGAACGAAGTAATATCCTCGCTCAACATGAGCGGGACTTCAGCGATGTGGGGTGGATGCAGCAGGAAGGCGTTCAGGCGGAAGTCCACCAAGGAGGCCTGGCTACCCCGTTCTTTGGCCTCCGCTAGGCAAGGGAGTAGGGTCTCCCTAGTACGGCCAAAGAGTGCGGAAGTGATAATGGTGGTGATGCCCCCCACGGCAGCCTCCACGGATACATCCTGTAAGTCCTGCTCAAACTTCTGACGACCCTGGCCCCTGGCGGCCCCTAGGCCCATATGGCAGTGGGGGTCAATAAGGCCGGGGAGCAGCACCAAGCCTCCGGCATCCACATCCTGCTGTCCCTGTGGCAGGGATGTGTCTGAAGTCACGGCTGATATCTTCTCCCCTTCCACTGCCACCCCGCCCCGCACCATCCCCTGGGGGGTGATCACCTGGGCATTGCGTATCACCAGGTCCGCCATGAGAAGGCCCTCCTTAGCAGGTATTTTTCGTCATAACTATAACCCATGCAGGGAACATCCTGCCAGTTCGCCGCACCACAGGGCGCTGTAGTGGGGACTTGTGCACTGATCCAACAGGAGTTAGCCTGCGTCCCGGTTGGAACCCAGCTAGGCCCCAGGCAACCTAGTGACCTCTCACCCCGCCGCAGATAGAGCGAACCTCGTTGTCCGTTCACTAGGGGTCTGTCTACAATATCGATCCTGATCTTCCTCCCCAGAAGAGTTGGGAACGTATTTAGCAGATTTGCGAGACAAGAGGCGGTGCCTCAATAGGTGCTCCATCGCTATGAATCTGAGAGGAATGGCGCAAGCCAAGCTGTTTTCAGGAGTGTATGTGGCCAAGCTGGAGATCGCCGATGAGGTGGTCGTTTAGGTTGAAGCAAGATTTAGTATTTCAGCATCGGGTGTCGGCGGCAAAGTAGAGGTTATCCTGATTGATTTGGAAAGGTGAGCGCCGCCTAAAAACCTATCTGTTTCTTCCCTGGGAGAGGCAGTGTAACCAGACTGAATTCAAAGTGGGGACGGGCATCTCCTCTTTTCAAATTAGGGTAGTAATGCGGGCAAGACATTCAAAAGCTTCGGATTCCAGGAAGCTTGCCGAACCTTGACCGTTGGGTCTAATCCTGGGAATCAGTCCGGTGGCTTTAAGCATTTCAAAGTCGCCACAGAACTGCTGACGCTGTCATATCACCTTGCGCCCCAGGGTAAACCGGAAAGGTGTTTTTGCCTACACATCATTAGTGCGGCAGTGTGGCGCTTGGTGAAGGTCTTATTTGGAGTACTCGTAAAATCCTTTGCCGGTTTTGCGGCCCCAGCGGCCGGCCACCACCATTTTGCGCATTAGTGGCGGAGCGGCGAACTTAGCGTCCTTGAAGTCCTCGAACATAGCATCGGCTATAAAAAGTGTGGTGTCTATGCCCACCAGGTCCAGCAGGGTCAGGGGGCCCATGGGGTGGGCACAACCCAGCACCATGCCGTGGTCAATCTCTTTCATGGTGGCCACGCCGGCCTCCAGCATCCTCACGGCGTCTATCAGGTACGGCACCAGCAGCCGGTTCACCACGAAGCCAGGAGCATCCGGGGCTATGATGACCGTCTTGCCCAGGGACTCTCCGAAGGTTTTGGCTTTGTCAACGATCTCCTGGGCGGAGGCGATGGTCTTTATCACCTCCAGCAGCTTCATCACCGGCACCGGGTTGAAGAAGTGGGTGCCCACCACCCGGTCAGGGCGCTTGGTGGCGGCGGCCATGTCCATGACCGATAGGCACGATGTGTTGCTGGAAAGAATAGCGCCGGGCTTTACAGCGTCATCCAGTCTTGCGAAAATCTCCTTCTTCAGGGGCAGGTTCTCCGTGATGGCCTCCACCACGATGTCGCAGTCCTTGAAGTCGCCAAAATCAGTAGTGCCCTTGATACGGCCAAGGGTCACATCTCTGTCTTCGGCGGACAGTTTGCTGGCCTTCACTCCTCGTTCCAATGAATTGCGAAGGTTACCCAGGCCCCGGTCCAGGATTTCTTGGGTGGCCTCGGATATGGTGACTTGATATCCAGAGCGGGCGGACACCTCGGCTATGCCCGAACCCATAAGGCCGCACCCTACTACGCCAACATGTTTGATATCCATTTTTTCCCTCGTTTACTTGGTTTATTTGGCTTTGAATACGGCCTTGCGCTTCTCAACGAAGGCGTTGATACCTTCGGTGGCGTCTTCAGTCTTATAGAGTCCCTGGATGCCTGCCCACTCAAGTGCGAGGCTGTCCTCAAGGGTCATCTGCTGGGTTTTGACCATTACATCCTTGGCTACTCTCACCGCCAACGGACCAGGGCCACACAATCGTTCGGCCCATTTTTCGGCGATGGGTAGCAACTCCGCCAACGGCACTACCTGGTTTACCAGTCCTATGCGGTGGGCCTCTTGTGCGTTAACGGGGTCTCCTGTAAGGAGCATCTGAGCAGCCATGGCGGCGGGTATCACCCGGGGCAGGCGTGCGCAGCCGCCCCATCCAGGGACAAGTCCCAGCTTGACCTCGGGCACTCCGAAAGTGGCGTTTTCAGAGGCGAGGCGAATATCGCAGGCCAGGGCCACCTCCAGTCCTCCGCCAAAGGCGAAGCCGTTGACGGCGGCAATTATGGGTTTGCTTATCTCCAGCCCCCGCATGATGATGGGCGGCATTGAGCCGGGCTCAGACCATTCCTCCTTCATCTTGGGCAGGAGGGTCTTGATATCCGCCCCCGCACAGAAAGCTCGCTCTCCCATGCCGGTGATGATCCCCGCCCAGAGGTTATCGTCGTCTTTGAAGTCAGTAAGAGCCTGGCTGAACTCTTGCACCTGGTCCGGGTTAAAGGCATTGAGCGCTTCAGGCCGGTTAAATGTGATGTAGGCTACATGCCCCTTCTTCTCATAGATAAGTGCCATAATTTCCTCCTTCTTTCCCAGGCGGGTCGGCCCGGCCTAGCCGGATTATACCTGATGGTGTATGGTGAATCAATAGGTATGATGGGGCCGCTATCTCTCACTCAGCCGGTTAGATTATATAGGGCACATCGGGTGACGGTAAGCTGTGGCCATGGTAGAGTGGGGGTAGCTCTTAATAGGGCGAACAATCACTATTGGCATCAGGGTTAGGTGCGCAAGAGCAAGAAGAAGAGAAGAATGGAAAGACAGGGCTAGGCTACAGGAACCTACATGTTAGGACAATTCCGCTCTATAGACGAGGTGGAAGTGGCTGTTTCCCAGAGC
The DNA here is from genome assembly GCA_030740315.1 of Dehalococcoidia bacterium. Taxonomy (GTDB): domain Bacteria; phylum Chloroflexota; class Dehalococcoidia; order JACVQG01; family JAHKAY01; genus JASLQE01. Next base: position 5,067 of record JASLXN010000103.1, read on the forward strand.
TATGTGCATACATTCACCGATGATGACTTGGACATGTTCACAGATAAGCTGGTGAGCGATGCCCCAATCTATAGGGGCGATGAATGGACCCGCAAAGAGACGGGCTACGGACGCAGGGTGGTAAACGGTGTCCTGACTGCAGCCGTGGTATCTCGCTCTCTGACCGCTTTGCTGTTTCAAAAGCTACAGCTGAACGGTATCATACATCTGGCCACACAGAAGTTTTTACGGCCCGTCTACACCGGAGACATCCTCACCGTAACGGTTAGGTTGGTCGAGATACTGAAAGGCAAGAACAGAATCCAGTGCAGTACGGATATATTGACAAAAGGGGAAAATCGTTAATTGTGGGGGGAACTCGAAGAGTACATAGTCCCACCGGCCCAGTCCTGACCCAGTCCACGGGGTGATTGGGGAATGATTGCTAACGAAAAAGCCGGGTCGCATAACATGTGCCGGAGGCAAAGGCATCGTTGGGGGAAGAGTAACATCTCGCGAACCTACGGCTAAAGGTGTTGGACTTCGGGAGTGGCAAAACGTATACGGGTCTATTAAAATGGATGCAACTACGGAAGGGAGAGTGTTA
>JASLXN010000104.1 GCA_030740315.1 Dehalococcoidia bacterium
GTTTTACGACAATGCCTGCGCCTTCTACGGCTTCGGCGGCCCCCGCTGGTAGCGGTCAGGAGGTCAGGCTCTTTATCCTGATACCCAAAGAGTATGGCGCCTGGGCTATGCTGCTTATGCCCCTGATAATGACTTTGGGTGTGGTGGGGATGGGTCTTTCAGGGCTAATCTATTCCATAGCTGTGATGGGCTTGTACCTGGCACGGTACCCTGTGGAACTAGTGGTGCGGCGGCGCACCGTTCCGGGATTGGGGCGGTGGTTTTTCATATATGTGTCGGTTACAGGAGTGCTGGGGTTATTACTGCTAGCGGGTTATGGCCTGTGGGGGCTGTTGCCATTGACAATGGTGGCCGTATTCGTGCTCGGACTTTACCTGCGGCTCATACGGCGGCGGGCGGAGCGCTCCGCCCCAGCTGAGTTGGTGCTGGTGTCTGGGCTGTCATTGACTGCCGCCGGTGCGGTATATGTAGAACTGGGTGGCTGGACAACACTGGCCCTGTGGCTATGGTTGCTGGCGGCGCTATACTCCGGTAGCAGTGTATTCTTTGTGCGGATGATGGTGCGCAGGCCGCCGCAGGGAGGGGCCTCCCTATCACGTCGGCTTAAGCTGGGGAAGGGGGCGGTGTTTTACCAAGTGTTTCTATGGGTTGGCGTGTTGACTATGGTTGTAACCGGTGCTGTACCGCCATTGGTTCTCGTGGCCTTCATACCACTGCTGGCAAAGGTTGTGCTGGGGTTGTTTGCGGTGGGTGGACGCCCTCGTATCAGGGTGTTGGGGTTCATGGAGTTGGGTCACACCGCGATATTCGCTTTACTGATGGTGGCAGCATACCGCTGGGTTTAGCGGGCCCTTCCGGCGTATCTTTACAAGGCCGGTGGATATCGTCTACAATATGCGCTAAATGAGGGGCAAGGCTGCAGATAACAACGGTACGGGAAAGCAGGAGGCGGTATCCTTTTTCTGTACATAGGAGAGTGGTATGAGCCAGCATTCGGTATTGAGCAAAGCCAGGCAGGAGGGAAGAAGGCAACTTACCGAGGTGGAGGCAAAGGACTGGCTGTGGGAGGCGGGCTTCCCTGTAGTAGAGACCCAACTGGCTCGCTCTAGGGCCGGTGCCGTGGCTTTGAGCCGGGAGACCGGGTTCCCGGTGGCGCTCAAGATAGCCTCACCGCAGGTTATCCACAAGAGTGATGCCGGTGGAGTCAAGCTGGGCCTCAACAGCCAGAGCGCCGTCGCCCGGGCCTACCGGGATATAATGACCTCAGTGGCGGATAAGCACCCTGATGCCAGCCTGGACGGAGTCTCGGTGCAGAGAATGGCGCCACCTGGTGTCGAGGTTATCATGGGCATGAGCAAAGATCCCCAGTTTGGCCCGGTGCTGATGTTCGGGCTGGGAGGTATCTGGGTGGAGCTGCTCAAAGATGTCGCTTTTCGTATCGTGCCTCTGTTGCCAAGGGATGCTGCGGAGATGATACGAGAGATAAAGGGCTTTCCCCTGTTGGAAGGCTACCGGGGCAGCCCACCCGTCCACCTGCCTACCCTTGAAGGTTTGCTTATGAAACTCTCCAGCTTCGTGGAGGCCAATTCGGAGATTGGGGAGCTGGATCTGAACCCCGTGTTCGCCTATCCGGACGGCGCAACGGTGGCTGATGCTCGTATTATCTTAGAGGGTTAATATATGAACGGCTTGGAACGGGCCTTTAACCCCCGGACAGTGGTGGTGGTGGGTGACAAAAAAGGACAGGGTTTCTTCTGGCTGAAGAGCCTCAAGAGCTTCCAAGGGCAGGTCTACTCTGTCCAGATTGACCCCAATGAGATTCCCCAAATTGAAGAGCTGGGTTATACTAACTACTCCTCTTTGATGGATGTGCCTGGTGATGTGGACTATGTTATTGTATCCGTACCCCAGGTAGCGGCGATGTCGGTTGTGCGGGACTGTATTCGAAAAAAAGTGGGGGGGGTAACGCTATTCACATCGGCTTTTGCTGAGACCGGTACCAAGCAAGGTCGGGACGCTCAGGAGGAGTTGGGCCGGGTGGCCCAGGAGGGAGGGTTGACCCTCATCGGCCCCAACTGCATGGGAATCTTCCATCCTAAAATCGGTCTCCGGTTCAGCGTGGAGCAGTATTTTGGGGAAGGGGGTCGGGTGGGCTTCATATCCCAGAGCGGAACCCATGTCGGCCAGATGGCTGTGGTGGGCGCCCTGCATGGGGTGCGCCTCTCAAAAGGGGTCAGCTTTGGCAACGCAGTGGTGCTGGACAGTCCGGCATACTTGGAGTATTTGGTCAAGGACGAAGAGACGGACATCATAGGCATGTACCTGGAAGGCGTGAAAGATGGCGCCAGTCTCTTCAGGTTGCTGCGTGAGGCAGTCTATCGCAAGCCGGTGGTGGTGTGGAAAGGTGGGGAGACGGAGGATGGCCGGCGGGCTGTCATGTCCCACACTGCATCCCTCACCCGGTCCCCGCTGATATGGGAAGCGGCCTTGCGGCAGGCGGGCGCTATACCTGTACGGAACCTAGAAGAGATGGTGGACACCGTAAAGGGTCTGCTTTATCTCAAACCCCCGTTCGGCGACCGCATGGGCATCGTAGCCCTCAGCGGGGGACAGTCGGTAGTGGTGAGCGATGCTTTTGCTAGGGCCGGACTCAAAGTGCCTCCCCTTTCCACATCGTCTTACAAAGAGTTGGAGGCGTTCTTCAGCGTCGTGGGAGCCAGCTACCGTAACCCCTTTGATGTGAGCTGGCAACTTCCTTTGGACAACCTGAGGCGCATACTGGATATCCTGGAGAGGGATCCCAATATTGACAATATCGCTATCGAAGTCTCCGGCCCTTTCCTGGCCCGGCGCTGGGAGTCCCGCCCGGGCTTCATTAGCGAGCTGATGGAGATACTGGTAGAATTCCGGGAGAAGTGGGACAAGCCACTACTAGTGATGTTGACCCCGGTGCAACAGGAGGCCATAGCTATGGAGGGCCGCGCTGAGTTTAACCGTATGGGACTACCCAGCTATGCCAGCTTTGACCGGGCTGCCCAGTCATTGAAAAGGGTGATTGACTACCACAGATTCCTTGGCGAGGCATAGGCATGAATCGAAGGCGTGTAGTCGTAACCGGGATGGGGGCGGTGACCCCCTTGGCGGTGGGGGTGGAAGAGAACTGGCGAGCGCTGTGCGCTGGTAAATCAGGCATAGGGCTTGTTACCCGGTTTGATGCCACACCATTCAAATGCAAGGTGGCCGGCGAGGTGAATGACTTCCATCCGGAGGACTTCATCTCCGATGCCAAGTTTAGACGCCGCTTGGATCGGTTTATACATTTCGCTGTGGCCTGTTCCAGCATGGCTCTAGAGGACAGCGGCTTGGTAATTGACTCCAGCAACAATGAACGGGTGGGTGTGGTGCTGGGTACCGCTGTCGGGGCGAGAGGGATCGATGAATCCGGCCACGAGATGGTAATTAGGGGCCAGGCAGACCGGGTATCCCCGTTCTTCTTGGTCAATATTACTCCCAATATGGGGGCCGGTGTGGTGGCCATACTCATGGGGGCACGGGGGCCTCACCACTGTCTGTCCGATGCCTGCGCTACGGGCACCAACTCCCTGGGGCTGGCGATGCGGGTAATCCAGTACGATGAGGCTGATGCCATTATAGCCGGCGCAGCGGACTCCGGCCTCACCCCTACGGTCTTTGCCGGGTTGGAAGCTACAGGGGCCACAACCCGCTGCAATCAATCGCCGGAGAAGGCCAGCCGGCCCTTTGATGTGGACAGGGATGGCATGGTATGCTCCGAGGGAGGGGCGGTGGTTATCCTAGAGGAGATGGGGCATGCCTTGAGACGGGGTGCTCGGATTTATGCTGAAATAATGGGCTATGGTAGCAATGTGGACGCCTTCCATGTTACCTCTCCTTCCCCATTCGGGGAAGGCCCGGCGCGATGTATGGGCTTGGCCCTTAAAGATTCCAGGCTGGAACCCCAACAGGTGGACTATATAAACGCCCACGGCACCTCTACCATTGCCAACGATTCCGCGGAGACTTCTGCTATAAAGAAAGTCTTTGGGGAACATGCTAACAAACTGGCGGTAAGCTCCAACAAATCCATGACAGGACATATGTGGGGGGCGGCGGGTATGGCTGAGGCCGTCTTCTCCGTGCTCACCATCAGGGACGGCATCATCCCACCCACCATCAACTATGAGCACCCGGATCCGGAATGCGACCTTGACTATGTGCCCAACGAGGCCCGGAAGTCACAGGTCAATATTGCCATGTCTAACTCTTTCGGCTTCGGCGGCATCAACGGCTGCGTGGTGATAAAGCAGTACGAGGAGTAGGGCCTGTCCCCTATAGGGCAGCACCTTCTGGGGAAACTATTCCCTTGGAAAGCTTCTTATTGTAAACCGGTGGTTACTCCAGAAAGTCCTTGAGCAGCCGGCTGCGCGTGGGGTGCCGGAGCTTGCGTAGGGCCTTGGCCTCAATCTGGCGGATGCGTTCTCTGGTAACCCCAAACTCCCGTCCCACCTCCTCCAGGGTGCGGCTGCGGCCGTCCTCTAGGCCAAATCGTAGCATCAGGACGCGACGCTCCCGGGGTGCTAGGGTATACAGCACCTGCCCCAGTTGCTCTTTGAGCAGCTTACCGGCGGCCACCTCGGCCGGGGACATAGTGGCACGGTCCTCTATGAAGTCCCCCAGATGGCTGTCCTCTTCCTCGCCTACAGGGGTCTCCAGGGACACAGGCTCCTGGGATACCTTGAGGATTTCGCGGACTTTATCCAGGGGGATTTCCATGCCGCGGGAGAGCTCTTCGTGGGTGGGCTCCCGTCCGAACTCCTGCACCAGCTTCCGGTTGGTGCGCAACAGCTTGTTGATGGTCTCTACCATATGTACCGGTATGCGGATGGTACGGGCTTGGTCGGCAATGGCGCGGGTTATGGCCTGTCTTATCCACCAGGTGGCGTAGGTGCTGAACTTGTATCCTTTGCGGTAGTCGAACTTCTCCACTGCCCGGATAAGGCCAATATTACCCTCCTGGATGAGGTCCAGCAAAGACATGCCCCGGCCGGTGTACTTCTTGGCCACGCTGACTACTAGGCGCAAATTGGCCTCTACCAGGTGCTTCTCCGCCCGGTCGGACTCCCTTTTGATCCGGTCAATGTGGTTTTGGAAGGAACGGTCAAAGGGGCGTAGCCGCTGGGGCAGTTCCGGATGGTCTAGGCGTTGGGCTACATCTCTCCAGGGCAGGGTGTTGGGCAGCACCGAGTAGAGAGTGGACGGTAGTAGATCCCTCTCCAGAGACAGAGAGCGCATTGCCCGCTCTACATCGGTCTCGGTGCTGGCGGTGGTGGCTGCTATGGTCTCCAGCATCTCCGTCTTCAGCTCACCGTCAATCGCCCCACCAAGCTTTTCCTGGGTGAAGAAGCCCCAGCCGCTGTCCAGTGACAACTCTTTCTGGAGGTATGGAAAAAGAAAGGAATGGGCGTCAATTCTCTCCAGCAACGAGGTGGCGATGTTGACGGCTGAAGGGGTTGTGCCCACTTTCTTGAGCCATTCCCCTTTTACCAAGCGGAGCCGGCGCCCCTTCTCCAC
>JASLXN010000105.1 GCA_030740315.1 Dehalococcoidia bacterium
ACATCGGCCATCTCTATGCCCAGGGAGTGCAGCATTACCGCTATACCGGCATAGACAGCGCCCTTGGTGCGGATGATGTTTCCGATATCTACCCCGGTGATAACGATGTCCTGCCTAGTGCCTGATTCTTTCTCCCAGGCCAGGACGAACTCCGGCCCGTGCTCCCCGATACGGGCGCGGCTGGATTTGCCCATGCGCCGCTGCACCTCCTCCACCTGGATGCGGCCAGAGCGGTCTATCACCCCCGTGAGCATCAGTTCCGCACCTGCGGAAATCATGCCGGAGCCACATATGCCCTCTGGTTGTTTATCGCCAATGACCCTCAGCGTTGGCTCCAGGGTGTTGGAGTTGATGCGCACCTCTTCAATAGCCCCGGGCACGGCCCTCATGCCGTGTAACACCCCGGCCCCCTCGAAAGAGGGCCCAGCACTGCAGGCACAGGTGGTCATCCACTCCTGGTTCCCCAGCACTATCTCCCCGTTGGTGCCTACGTCCAGGAACAGGGTAAGCTTCTCGGAGCGGAACAGGCAAGAGCTCAGTATGCCGGCGGTGATGTCACCGCCCACATAGGCGGCCACCGCCGGCAGGCAGTACACCCCGGCCAAAGGGTTGATGTCTATTCCCAACTCACCTGCCTTGACCCTTGGAAACGAGGTGGCTGAAGGGGCATACGGCTCCTGGCGGATGGACTTAGGTGGTATGCCCAGCAACAGATGGACCATGGTGGTGTTGCCAGCCACCACCATATCCTGCACATCCCGGGGCTGGAAGCGGTGCCGGTGCCCCAACTGTGCCACCAACTCGTTTACCGTCTCCATTACCAGGCGGTGCAACTCCTCCAGCCCGCCCTTCTCGCTGAAGATTATTCTGGAGATGATATCCTCGCCCCGCAGTATCTGGCGGTTTCTGGCCGAAATCTGCTCTATTGAGCGGCCGGAGCGCAAGTCTACCAACTCCGCCACCACATTGGTGGTGCCTATGTCCACGGCTATCCCCAGCAGTGCGGAGTTGTGGCTACCAGGGTACAGGTCTATCATGCGGGCTCCATTGGAGACATCCATTACGGTAGTTATTTGCCACTCAGAGGAGCGTAGCTCATGGGAGAGGCGTTGCAGCAGAGGAAGCTCCACGGTGACGTCGTCCACATCGTTTTGGGCCAGGGCGTGGGCGAGGCGCTGGGCGTCAGCGGTGCTGTCATCCAGTGAGGGTGGTTGTAACTTGAGGGGCACTCGGCGCACTATCGGCAGCAGCGGAAAATCGCACTCGACGGGCAGGGCGGCCCTGGATGAAGTGGTGGCCTCCACGGCCAGGCGCTCCCGTTCCTTCTGTGGGGGCATCGTGACACGCAGGTCACCGTTAATCCGGGCGGTGCAAGAGAGGACCCAGCCCCGCTCCGTCTGCTCCTGGCTGAGGTGGGGGTTCTCCCCGCGCGTGATATCTCCGGACAGCACCTGCACCAAGCACCTCCCGCAGCGGCCCTGGCCGCCGCAGGGAGTATCTATCAACAGCCCGGCCCTGTCGGCAGCGTCCACCAGCAGGGTGCCGGCGGCTACCGTGACCTCTTTCCCCTCCGGTTCAAAAGAGATCCGAAAAGTGGTCTTCTGCCTAGACGCCAACCTATCCTTTCCATCTCTTTTTGAGGAAGGTGCCTAGGTCTACCGCCTCCCGAGGACCCACCAGGATGTCCCACCCTGATAGTTCTTCCTCCAGTTCGCCCCTTAACACAGCCAAATGGCCGGGAATGACCAGCCTCTGGTGGTTGACGGACCCCGTGATATTGAACTCCTTGGTGGCCTTGGCAATTCTCTCTGCGTCAAATTTGCCCGCTGCCCAGGCGGTGAGCACCGATAGCCCCTCCGTGTCACAGACCATAAGCCAGGAGGGGAAGGCCGAGCTTTCCAGCTCACCGGCTACCGCGAAGTAAGTGAGGGAGAAGTTGGTGGTGACGCACACCGGGCTGTCTTCCTTGGGGTTGCCGATGGGGTAGAGTCCCGGCTGCATCTGGATGGGCTTTTGGGGATCGGTATAGATGTTCAGGCGCAGGGTGAGCAGCGGGTACATGATGCTGGGGCTGAAGTGGTCCAGCACGATTATTCCGGCGTACTTGGCCACCTGCTGCCCGGCCAGCATGCTCTCATCCTCGGTGTTGCTCGTCCCTTCGCCGGGGAAGGTGATAACCGGGTAGCCCATGGGCCGGAAGTTGTTCTTGAGCGCCAGACGCCGTATCTGAGTAAGCTGGGTAAGGGACGACAGATAGTCACGGCCGCCGGGGTCCAGCACTATGTTCTCTATCCCTTTGTCGGCCACTTGCTCCACCAGCCCGGCCAGGTTCTCTAGCCCGTCCCCGGCGGCCACCGCTAGGGGGCACCCATGGGCCTTGGCCAACTCCGTCATATCCGACCAGTTGTCTGCGGTGGCGGCATAGACGAGGGGGCGCAGCGTGCCCGCTTTCTCTAAGGCCGCCTTCATGGCGTCCGGTTGGGAGGACATGAGCACCAATGGGGAGGGCGCTGTCTCTGCCACCGCCGCCACCAGCTTGGCAAAGGCAGCCCCATCGCCGCTATCATTCTCAATGGCAAAGCCATCGGCGGTGAACATCATGCCTACCCGTTCCACCTCGTATCCGGCAACGGTCTCCACCCGTTTCAGGTTTTCCTCCAGGGGGGCGGAGTCCTTCAACCGTATGACAAGCCCGGGGGGGTGGTGGAAAGTTTTCTCGTGGCGGAACATAACCACCTCGCCACCGACCTCGATCTTCTTCTCATCCGCTCCCATCGTTACTAACTGAATAGGCGGCCGGGCGGCGGACTCCAAGGCCATCTTGGACTCCTCGCTCAAATCGGGGCACTCGGTGATAGCGATGGACTTCTGGGCCACCTTCATGGCGAAGGCCAGGCAAGTTGGGAAACCGCATATTTTGCAGTTGGTCTTGGGCAAAAACTTGTAAATCTGAACGCCGGTCATTGACATGGCTGGTCTCCTTATCCCATTAGCCTGGTGATGGCGCTCTGAACCTTCTCCACGGTGGAGGGGTGGCGCAGCACGATGATGTTGGCACCGGACTGTAGCAGACTGATAGCAGTTATCTCCTCCCAGCGTAAAGCCCGCTCCGTTAGGGGGCCCCAGGTATCGGGCACGCCCTCACTGGTCTTGGCCTCCTTCTGTCGCCATGCTTCCTCGCCCACGGTGCATATCATGGGCATAGAGGTCATCTTGTCCCCACCCAGGGCGGCCAGCCGCAGCCGTTCCATCACCGAGTAGGTGTATTCCAGGCCGTAGCCCAGGGCGCCCGTCGTGGGGTCCATGAGGAGGGAGTCCTGCGACATGCCCAGGTCGCTTAGTAGTATGTTAAGCTGCTTGGCCAGGTTGATTTCGATGGGGGTCTTGCCGATAGCCACATGGCCATCGGCAAGGCAGGTAGCGCCGATGGTGCGGTAGTTCTTCTCTTCGCAGTTACCCAGGGCTAGTCTCTGGCCCCTACCGGCCTCAGAGGCCGCTACCAAGACCTCGTTGTCCTTCTCGGCCACCTCCGGCCCCAGAACAACCAGGGGCACATCCACCGCCTCCAGCACGGAGCTAACCACCCGTTTGGCCTCCTCAGCGCCGGTGTTGCCCTCCTCAGGGTGGGCGCTCTTGAGGCGCAGGGCGATTAGACTGGCCCCAACCTCTACGGCTTTTTTAGCCCATTTAGCGGGGTCCTTCAAAACATCGCCCCAGGCCTGGAGCAGGGGTTCGGCCCACTCGCGGGGTTCGCTGTCCTGGACTTCTATTGCCAGAACAGGGGGATTGGGGACAGAGCCCTCAAAATGGAGGAAGGGGAGGGTGTTTTCACCCCCTACCACCACCTCCTTGCGGCCTTGGCCTCCCAACTTCACCTCGTGTATTTTCCCGGACCACTTCTCCACCGGTATCTCAACCGCAGGCATAACCCTCCTTACACTAAGGCTTATTCAATAAAACAAGGGTCGGCGCCAACCGACCCTTGTTTTGGCAGTTATTTGAGTCTGAGCCGGGACTGCCGCACCTTCATGTATGCCCCCCCGATGCGCTACATCAAGGGGTCCATGGTCAGTGCCGGGTGCTCCTTTTGCTCCAGGAATGCCATCAACTCCTCAATCGTTGGGGCTGACTCGCTGTCCCCTATCTTGTCCGCCAAGTCGGGCACCCCGGCCTGCTGACTGGCCGCTTTCAGCTCCTCGGCAAGCTCTTCCTTCAGGTTCTTGGACAGCCAGACTATCCGCTTGATACCACCCTCGGCCAAGAGGAATTTGTTGCTGGTGACGTAATATTTGCCGTGTCCCATCATCCCGGGGGTCTGCAGGCCGCCGCCCACCATGCCCATGAGTGTAGTGAATGTCATGCCGCTGGGGGTCATGCCGTAATCATCGCGGGAGACAATCATCACCCCGTTGGTCTCCGGAAGAATGACCATAACGCATTCGCAGCAGCCGCAGGTGGTCATGGGGGCGTCCATCAGCGAGTAGATTGTCATACGTTCCACGGCGCGGTTGGAGTTCTCAAATACGAACTGGTTAACTCCCTCCCACTCTCCCTTCATGGGGTCAAGGGTAGCGCCTTTGAGCACCGGTTGGTTGGGGCCCCGGGGGTTAATCTCAAAGGAGGCTCGGCAGTCCAGCCAGTTGTAGGCCCCGCACAGCCCAACCCGCTCCGGGTTGATTACGCAGATGTGGTTGGGGGCGAAGGACTGGCACAGGCTGCAGCTATAATATGTGTCCACCGATTCGTCGTTGAGCCCGGCGATACGGGCGTTGCGGTCTGCATACTCTCTGCGAGCCACCTCCACCAATTCCTCTACCTTGGCCTTTTCCGTGTGGATGGTTATTTCGACTTTATCTACGATGGCCCCGAAGTGGTTGTGCAGATTGGCGTGCAGGATATCCCCGATGTGCTTTATGCGGAATCCCTTGTTGACAGCACCCTTGGAGAAGCGTATCCAAGTGATATCACGTTGGCCCATGTGCTGGATGCCCTCGGCTCCGTTGACGAAGTGGTGAATCTGCCTCTCCAGGACGGGTTCAAAGTCCTTTTGCATCTTGCGCCCAGCCACATCCACCATGATGGCCATGGGCACCCGAGAGCCCTCATCCACCTCGTCCACCTCCGGCCCTACAACGGTAATCTTGCCGTCCTCCACATCGTCCATATCCTTGAGTTGGAGGTACTCAAAGCAGATACCACCCTTGCCGCCGAACTCGGCCTGCAGATTGTCCCGGCGTACTATTTCGCCTTCAAAGGCGGGGCCGTAGGCCACCGGGATGGGTACCTTGGCTATCTTGATCTTGATGCCTCTAATCTCGATACAGCGCTGTACCAGTTTCTCCGCCCGCTCCAAGTCATCCTTGCCCGGGATGTCGTCGAAGGGAAGGCTGACTACATGCTCGTATTGGGTGATGCCGGTGGGCAATACGTTGGGAATGGCAGTATCGGCGATGACGGGAAAGCCGTAGTTGATGGCCCCGGCTGCGGTGGCATATTTCAGGTCGTCCACCGGTCCCAGGGCCAGGGCAAAGGCGAAACAGCGAAACTTGTTGTAGAGTAGATTGGCGCGGGCGTC
>JASLXN010000106.1:0-3463 GCA_030740315.1 Dehalococcoidia bacterium
AAGACGGATGTCCAGGGCAGCTTGGAGCCTATTCGCAACTCTTTGGAGCACCTCAGCTCGGAACGGATAGTTGTCAGGGTCATTCACGGCAACACCGGCAGCGTCACTGAGAGCGATGTCATGTTGGCTATGGCTTCAAAAGGGATTGTGCTGGGATTTAATACTCGTGTGGAGCCGGGAGCACGCAGATTAGCGGATTCAGAGGCCGTGGATATACGGATGTATAACATCATATACGCCCTCACCGATGCTGTACAGAAGGCCCTGGCTGGTATGTTGGAACCCATATACGCGGAGGTGGTGGAAGGCCGTGGGGAGGTTATCGCCATCTTCCGGGCCGGTCGTGACATTAAAAAAGTGGCCGGAATCAAGGTAAGCTCGGGTAAGTGCACCATGGGTTCCCAAGTGCGCGTCAAGCGCGGCCAAGAGGTTGTGGTGGACTCCCGTATCAAGAGCATTCGTCGCTTTCAGGACAAAGCCAATGAGGCAAGCGAGGGGATGGAAGCTGGTGTGGGCATAGAGGGCTTCTGGGACTTCCAGAAAGGTGACGAGCTTGAGTGTTATCGTCGGGAGAGGGTGGATTAAACGTGTCCCGGCGCACCCAGCGCTTGAACGACCTCTTTAGGGAGGAGTTGGCGCGGTTGTTGCTCCATCAGGTGCGGGACCCGCGCCTCTCTGGTGTGGTCACTGTGACCTCGGTGCAGGTGGCGTCAGACCTGAGCCTGGCCAGAGTATTCATCAGTTCCCTCGGGGACGAGGAAGAGAAGAAGCTGGCCATGGAAGGGGTGAACTCGGCATCCGGCTACCTGCGGAAGGAGTTGGCCCATCGTGTATCGGTAAGGCGTGTTCCGCGGCTGGAGTTTCTCCGTGATGACTCCATTCAGGAAGGGGTAGAGATACTCCACCTCATCAAAAAAGTCAATGATGAGGACTCCCCGCAAGGTGATTAGGTTCACTTGAGCGTAGATGGCATACTGAATGTATTCAAACCGGTGGGCCCCTCCTCTTTTCAGGTGGTGGCCGCCATACGCCGTTGGAGCGGTGAGGAAAAGGTCGGCCACGCTGGGACGCTGGACCCTCAGGCGAGTGGCACTCTTCCGGTGTTCCTGGGCCAGGCCACCAAGCTCATGCCCTACATACTAGAGACTTCCAAGAGCTACCGAGCTGTTATAGAGCTGGGCATCACTACCGATACCTATGATGGGGAAGGCAAGGTGACTCGCCGTGGGGACGCCTCTGCCGTTACACTGAAACAGGTGGGCGCAGCCCTCAGGGCCTTCAAGGGGTCTGTTTGGCAGAAACCTCCCCCCTTCAGCGCCATCAAAAAGAATGGGCAACGTATGTACAAGCTGGCCCGGGCCGGTGTGTTTGTGGAGTTGGCCCCCCGCCAGGTAGAGGTGATGGCCTTGGAGATTACCCAGTGGCAACCCCCGCTGGTCACTATTGAGCTGGAATGCGGGCGCGGCTTTTACCTTCGTTCGGTGGCCCATGACCTAGGCGAGGCGCTGGGGTGCGGAGGATACCTCAAAGAACTTGTCCGAATCAAGTACGGCATATTCACAACGGAGACGGTGGTAGCCTTGTCGCGGCTGGAAGAGGCTTTCACAGAGAGGGAACTACCGTCCTTTCTACTGCCCCTAGACTCGGTATTATTGGGACTGCGGCCCTTGGAACTGGACGAGGTGGAGACCCGAATAGTCCGTAATGGCTGCCCCTTGCAACTGCGGGTGCGAGGGCCGGTAGGCGAACGGGCGCGGGCTTACACTCCGGAGGGCCGTTTCCTGGGCATATTGCGGTTTGAAGGACGGTTCTGGCACCCGGAAAGGCTCTTTCTCCCGCGCACATGACCCGTTAGATAGCCGGAGAGGTGGTATGGGCGCTCAAGCGGGACTGGCGGTGGAGGTAGTGGGGGTGGACTTCAGCTACGGGGGCCTTCGCGCATTGGACGGCCTATCCCTCACCGTGCCCCGGGGGGTGAGCTTCGGATTGCTGGGGCCTAACGGGGCGGGGAAGACCACTCTTATCCGCATGCTGGCGGGGCTGCTGCATCCCCGGCGGGGCACGGTGACGATCCTAGGAGAGCCATCTTCCCCGCAGACGGCGGCAAGCATGGGCTATATGCCCCAGCTACACGCCCTCTATGGAGAGCTATCCGTTTTCCATAATGTGGACTTCTTTACCCGCATGTATGGCCTGGGAAAAGCCAGGCGCCAGCGGGTGGAGGAGGTGTTGCGGTTGGTGGGGTTGTGGGAGAGGCGGCGCGATTCCGTACTCCACCTCAGCGGTGGTATGAAGCAGCGGCTGAGCCTGGCCTGTGCCCTGGTGCACCAGCCGCCGCTGCTGCTGCTGGACGAACCAACCGTGGGGCTGGACCCGGAGCTGCGGGCTACCTTCTGGGAGCACTTCCGGGTGCTTAACTCAAAGGGCACTGCAATTATCATCTCCAGCCACACCATGGACGATGCCGCCCACTGCGGAGAGTTGGCGTTCCTCCGGGCAGGTAAGGTCATCGCCCAGGGCGCCCCGGCCCAGCTCCGGGCGGCCACCGGCCGCCAGGGGGCCACCCTGGAAGATGCCTTTCTGTACTACGTTAGACAGGGATTAGACAGGGGTTAGTGAAGACTAATATGTCCGCAGCCAGGACGCTGGCCATAGCCCGGCGCATAGCCATCCAGATAATGCGGGACCACCGCACGCTGGCCCTCATGCTTGTCATGCCGGTGGTGGTAATGACCCTGGTGGGGCTGAGCTTCTACGAACAGAAGGCGGTGCTGGACTTCGCCGCCCCCGCTCTGGTGGGTGTAATCGTCATGTTCTTAGTGTTCATCCTCACCGGGGTGAGCTTCCTGCGAGAGAGGACGCAGGGCACCTTGGAGAGGCTGCTGGCAACGCCAGTAGGCCGGTGGGATGTCCTGCTGGGATATCTGGTGGGATTTCTGGTATTCGCCGCTGTGCAATCGCTGCTGGTAGTGCTTTCCCTAGTACTGGTGCTCCAGATATCTTACCAGGGGGCGCTGTGGCACATCTTCCTGCTGGTGCTGGTACTGGCTACTACATCACTAAATATGGGCATCTTCTTCTCCACCTTCGCCCGCAACGAGTTCCAGGTGATGCAATTCATTCCGCTGGTGATTGTCCCTCAGGTGTTCCTGGGTGGAGTGTTGGTGCCGGTGGAGCAGATGCCAGGCTACCTGGAGGCCGTATCCAGGGTTCTGCCGCTGACATACGCTATCCAGGGCCTGAGGGATATCATGGTGCGGGGTCAGGGGCTTGAAGGGATAGCCATGGAGTTGGGCATATTGGCTGGTTTCGCTATACTGATGATGGTCCTGGCGGCCGCCACCGTACGCCGTTCCCCGTGACTATTACCTGTGGGAGCCACAGTTGGCTCTCTCAGCCATCCTCTCCTGAACGTACTTGACTATGACATCCGTCCGGGTGCCGGGCAGAAATACCTCGTGCA
>JASLXN010000106.1:3473-5545 GCA_030740315.1 Dehalococcoidia bacterium
TAGAGGGCCGATATCCTGGCGGGGTATGGTGCCCCCCACTACCACCAGCACACCGTCCAAGCCTTTCTGCTTCAGCATTCGCATGGTCTCCGGTATCAGTCTCATATGACCGGCGGAGAGGACGCTAAGGCCCACCACTTGGACGTCCTCTTGCAGGGCGGTCTCTGCTATCTCCGCCGGGGTCTGATTCCCGGCGAAAACGACCTCCATACCGGCATCCCGCAGGGCGGTGGCTACCACAATGGCACCCCGCCAGTGGCCGTCTATGCCAGGCTTGGAGATGAGGACTTTATAGAGTTCGCTCAAGCTGACCCCTCCGTATAGCACTTTTTTCGGTCCGAAGGATGGCTATTATTCCTTGAACACCTGGTTAAGGCGCTGCTGCAGGCACTCCCGGGAGTGCTTTTCTTGGGTGGTGTAGGCCCTCTGGCGGGCGGCCAGCAGATCCCAGTCAACTAGGTGGCCGTCAAACTCAGGGCCGTCGGCACATGTGAAGCGGGTCTCCCCATCCACACACACTCGGCACCCCCCGCACATACCGGTGCCGTCTATCATTATTGGGTTGAGGCTGACGATGGTCTTCACGCCGAAGGGCCGGGTGGCCTGTGCCACGAACTTCATCATCACTGTAGGCCCTACGGCTATGACCCGTTTCACTCCCGCCCCGTCTTGGAGTAGCTCCAGCAAGGGCTGGGTGACCACACCGTGGCGGCCGTAAGAGCCGTCGTCTGTGGTGACAATAAGCTGGTCGCTGAAGGCGGCCAGGCGGTCCTCCCAGAAGAGGAACTCCCCGGTGCGGGCGCCCATTATGGTTATGACTCTGTTACTGGCATGCTTCAGCGCCCGGGCGATGGGTGCGATGGCGGCAATGCCTACCCCGCCTCCCACTGGGATCACAGTGCCGTAGTTGTCCGTACCGGAGGGGTGTCCCAGCGGCCCTACCACATGGGGCAGTTCATCCCCTGCCCTCAGCAGGGACAGCTTTGTGGTGCTGGTGCCCACCGCCTGAAAAACGATAGTAATGGTGCCATGCTCCCCGTTCCAGTCAGCCAGGGTCAGGGGAATGCGCTCGCCCCGCTCGGTGGGGATAATGACCACAAACTGCCCCGCCTGTGCTGTACGCGCAATAGCCGGGGCCTCTATCTCCATAAGGTAGTTAGTGGATGCTATCTGTTCAAAGCGCTGTATCCGGAACATGCGCCCCTTTCTGGAGGTGCTTCAGAGGAAAGCGGGCGGGTAGAAGGTATCGCCAATTTGTAAAAGATCAGCCCCTCTATATTTATGTTACCTTTTCCACCTTTACGGCACAAACCTTTAGCTCTGGGATTTTGGCCACGGGATCCCGTGCGGAGTTGGTGACGGTATTGGTGGGGGACTCGGTAAAGTGGAATGTCATGGAGATAACTCCGGGCGGGCACACATCGGTTACCAGGGCAAGGGCCTCCACCTCCCCCCTTCGTGACGCTACGCTTACCATATCGCCCGTGTCCACCCCCAGAATCCCAGCATCCTGCGGGTTCATCTCCACCCACTCGTTACCGCGCAGCACGCCCAGTCCCTTCACCTTGCGTGTCATGGTGCCGGTATGGAACTGGAACAGGCTACGCTCTGTGGTCAGGATTAGGGGATAGTCCTTATCGGCCTCTTCGGCCGGGGGCTGGTAGTTGAGGGCGGCGAAGTTTCCCAGGCCGCGGGCGAACTTCTCGGTGTGTAGGATGGGGGTGCCTGGGTGCTCCAAAGAGGGGCAGGGCCACTGCAGCCCGCCGGTCTCATCCAAGCGATCGTAGGTGATGCCGGCATATGTAGGCACCAGGTCGGCCACTTCGGCCATAATTTGAGCGGGGCTTTCGTAATCAAACCCCTTGGCGCCCAGCCTTTTTGCCACCTGGCTAACAATCCACCAGTCCGGCCTGGAGTCACCGTGGCAGGTGAGGGCCTGGCGCACCCGTTGCACCCGGCGCTCGGTGTTGGTAAAGGTGCCGTCCTTCTCCGCAAAGGAGCAGGCGGGCAATGCCACTGTGGCAAACCGGGCAGTCTCGGTGAGGAACATGTCTTGGACTACCAAGAAGGGC
>JASLXN010000107.1 GCA_030740315.1 Dehalococcoidia bacterium
CGCCGGGGTCTGCTCCTTTTCACTGCTATGGGTGTTACCGGAGGGTTGGCGGTAACTGCTTTGTTCACCGCCTTGAGGCACTCGCCGGTGGCGGTGGTCTCATCGGTGAGCGGCGCCAACCCGCTTTTTGCCCTCCTCCTCACCTACCTGTTCTTGCGGCACCTGGAGCAGGTTAGCCTCCGAATCGTATTGGGGGCAATATTGGTGGTGGCGGGGGTGGTCTTGGTGACCCTAAGTCAGATATAAGGAAGCTACAGGTTGTTGCTCAGAGCAAGCGGCGAGCCAGCACCGCAACGATGAAAGACTTTGAGTGCTATCACGGGTTGGATGCGGGGGCGGCAAAGCAGGACTCTCGTTGACAGCCTCACTACAGAGACTTAGAATGGCGTCTGGGCGCACATCACATAAAAGGAGCGGAAATGTGTCGTATGTGTGAGACACGGGGAGATGGAGGCATCTGGTACCTCAACCCCAAGAACTATGCCCACCGGATGTATCGCAAACGCACGCCAGGGGGTACTCTCTCTACCGGCTATCAAGGTCGTGCAGAACAACGGTGACAGACTGGTATATCGGTTGCCGCAGTGCGACATATACTGGGCTCTCACTGAAAAGGCTGGCGAGGCGGTGCAGTCCTTACCCTGCCAGCATGCCTGCCTCTCCGCCCTTGAGACCCTGTTTGCGCAATTGGACATACCGGCCGAAATAGAAATGGAAGCCCAGCTGCCCCAAGCGGGCTACTGCCAGTTCGCCGCCACCAGTGCCTAAAGGCGCTGGGCCGCCTTTTGACGGCCCAGCGCACTACCCTGAAGTGGCCATTCAACATTGTGGACTATTGTTTGCTATGCCCGCAGAAACGTAAGTAGAATATGTTACATTCGTTCACCCTGTTTTCAACCAATGTGCGGCACCCCATCATATCCACTAAGGACTTGCCAGCGCGCCTTACGCTATTGGAGGTGGGCGTTGTATAATGGCCGCCTGGATCATTGGGGGTGTCTGAAACGGAGGTGGTTGAGCTTTGGCACACCTTGTTGAAATAGGCTCCGGCATCTACCAGGTGCATACGGGGGTGGGGCGGGAGGGTGAAGTGTCCTCGGTGTTCCTGGTAGAGGGGGAAAGGGCGGCGCTAGTGGAAACAGGACCGGCTGTGTTGGCCCCTTATGTACTGGAGGCGGTGGACGGTTGGCGGGGTGGCCGCCTGGGTATAGGCTACATTGTGCCTACACACCTTCATATGGATCACGGCGGTGGAGTAGGTGCCCTGGCCCAGGAGTTGCCCCAGGCCACAGTAGTCGCCCATTACCGCTCTGCCCACCACGTGGTGGACCCCTCACGGCTTATCACTGCCACGGTGCAGGTGTGGGGGGAGAACTACGCAGAGCAGTGGGGCTCTATACTGCCGGTGCCCCGGGAGCGAGTGTTGCCAGTCAACGACGGGGATCGACTGGACCTGGGGAGTGGGGGGCTGGAAGTGGTGTTCACCCCCGGCCACGCCCCTCACCATCTGTCCCTGTGGGAACCAGGGTCCAGAGCTGTCTTCTGCGGGGAGGCCTTAGGCAGCTACTTGAGGGCTGTCCAGGTGGTGGTACCTACGGTGGCTGTGCCCTTTTTTGACCTAGAACAGGCCTTGAGCAGTATGGACCGCGTACTGGCTCTGAGCCCAGAGCTACTGATATTCTCCCAGGGTGGTACCTGCCATCAGGTGGCGGAGGCTATTAGGCAGGCCCAGGAGGTAACCCTGGCTGCTGCTGAGCAGGTGCAAGAGGCCAAGAGATTGGGTTTGGAGGAGGCGGAGGTGGTGGCCCGGCTGAAAAGTTTCCATGAGGAGGAGCTTGGCCGCCTCTACGGCCCGGCGGGCGATGGCCTCCACTTGGAACACGAGCTATGGCCGGACTACTACGAGCAGATGGCCGCTGGGCTGCTGGCCTATTTCAGGCGGCTGGAGGCGGGATAGGCCTAACGCAGCGTCCCCGGCGTTTCCTGAAGTAAAGCCCTGGCCTGGGGGGCCACGGAGAAGGGCACGCTGAAGGCCCCGATTATCAGGTTCCGGCTAAGTTTCCTGACTTGCTCAAACTGCATATCCCTCTGAGACAACTTCAGGTTTTTCCAAACGGCCTCCTCCAATATTGCCAACTTATGGGCGTTGGCTACTCCCTGGTGCTGTGTTCGCCACCGCATGACGAACTTTTCAAATGCCTCAGCGCTCATTTTGTTGGCCACTTCAATGATGCGTTAGGGGGGGCATTGTTCTTACATTTCATGACGTAATTCTCATGACGTACCTCCGTGCCGCTTTATAGCCCTTTCTTTTTGCCCCGTCCTCTTCGACAGCAGACTACTCTAAGGCCTCTTTGACACCGGGGAACGTGCGGACTACACTTGGGGCAAATTCAAGTGGGAGGGGCATATGCCTGTTCGCAGACCCAGCGTTAAGGACCTCAAAGCTGCAGCCCTGCACTATAGCCTGGATCTGACTGACGAGGAGGCCACTGTCTTCTGCCGGCTGATTGACGGCGCTTTCCGCTCCCTTGACCGAGTGGACCAGATGGTGGAGCCCAAGCTGCCGGTGCGCTATCCCCGCACAGGAGGCTGGCGTCCCGCACTCGAGGAGAACCCCTATGGGGCCTGGGCGTGGAGGTGTTCGGTGAAGGGCGCGCCAGAGGGCCCCCTTAAGGGCAAGCGGATTGCCCTTAAGGACGTGGTGGCGGTAGCGGGTGTCCCCCTCACCAACGGGACCCGTGTTATGGAAGGCTTCATCCCCGATATTGACGCCTCCATAGTCACCCGCATCCTGGACGCAGGTGGGGAGATTGTAGGCAAGGCCATGTGTACAAGCTCAAGCCTCTCCGCCGGCTCCCACAACTCCTACCCATGGGGGGTGGTCAACCCACGGAAACCCGGGTATCAGGCCGGCGGCTCCTCCAGCGGAAGCGCCGCCCTGGTGGCCCTGGGGGAGGTGGATATGGCTACTGGAGGTGACCAGGGAGGATCCATCCGAATCCCGGCCTCGCTGTGTGGGGTAGTAGGTATGAAACCCACCTTCGGGTTGGTACCCTATACTGGATGTTTGTCCAATGAATGGACTGTGGATCACGTCGGACCAATGACCAGCACTGTGGCGGACTGCGCCCTGCTGCTGGAGGTCATGGCTGGCCCTGATGGACTGGATCCGCGCCAGGCAGAAGTGCCAGCCGGACTGCCATCGTACATGAGCGAGTTGAACGGGAGCGTGAAGGGGTTGCGCATCGGGGTGGTCAGCGAAGGCTTCGGCTGGCCAGCACCGTTCCACTCTGACCCTGCCGTTGATGACATAGTGAGGTCGGCCGCTGGCCGCTTCCAGCAACTCGGAGCTGAGGTACAGGAGGTCTCTATGCCTATGCACCGGGATGGAATCCATATTTGGCGGAGCATGCGGCTGGAGGGCACTTGGGCTACCATCGCTCAGGACCCTGGCAACGGGCATGGCTGGTTCAATTACTATGACACCCACCTGGTTGACTTCTACGGGCAGGCGCGGCGCGCAAGGGCAAACGACTTCTCACCAGGGGTCAAAATGTGGCTCCTCCAGGGTCACTATTTGGCCAGCCGCTATCATGGCCATTATTACGCCAAGGCCCAGAATCTGCGCCGGGTCCTGAAGGCTGCCTACGATAAGACATTGGAACAGGTGGATATCCTCCTCATGCCCACCACCCCGAAGGCGGCAGCGCCTCTCAAAGAGGGACTCACCTTGGCCGAACATATATCGGAGGGCTTTGAATATACCCCCAACAACTGTCCCTCTAACATGACGGGCCACCCTTCTATCACGCTACCTTGTGGTTCCCTGGATGGCCTGCCCGTGGGGCTGATGCTTACGGGGCGCCACTGGGAGGACGATGTAGTGCTGAAGGCCGCGCACGCTTTTGAACAGGGGGCTTGAGAAAGGGGGGGGGCGGAGGGTAGAACCATGAGCACCAGGAGTTCTAAATCCGGTTCTGCCTAAACAAAGTGTGTTGTCCGGGTGAGGGGCTTGCTGCCTCGGCCCGGCCGCTATTGAAATGGGGTACCGTTTTCTGCCGTTCTCTTGCGGATTCAGGGGCACAGCGGCCGGTATTCCCGTCTCTTCCTGAACTGGGAGCGTCGTGACCGAAAACTTGAGCTTAGTCCGTGACCTTGCGGTCATCATGTTTGTGGCCGGCGGTGTGACCCTAATTTTCCGCTGGTTGCATCAGCCGCCCGTTGTCGGCTATCTGCTGGCGGGCTTCTTGGTGGGGCCTTATGCGCTGCCCGTATCCCTGGTGGAGGATGTGCGTATGGTGCGTCTACTGGCCGAACTGGGCATAGTTCTCCTACTGTTCGGGCTGGGGCTGGAGTTCACCTGGAGCAAGCTACGCCGGGTGGGCCCAGCAGCCTTGGGTATAGGGGGCGCCGAGATACTGGCCACCATGGCCGCTGGGTATCAGGTGGGCAGGCTCCTGGGGTGGGCCACAGCGGACAGCATATTTTTGGGCTCGGCACTGGCAATCAGCAGCTCGGCCATCCTGTCCAAGATGATTCTGGACATGGGGTGGAAAGACCAGCCTTCGGCTCGGCTCATAGTGGGTATTTTGGTGGTGGAGGACTTCGCGGCGGTGACCCTGCTTGCCCTCCTCTCCGGAGTGTCCACCACCGGCGTCCCCGACCTGCTCGATGTAGGCTTGCTGCTTTTGAAGCTGGTGTTCCTGGGGGTCTCCTCTCTGGTGGTGGGACTGAGGGTCATCCCCCCCGTAATTAGCTTCGTCCGGCGGTTCCACTCCGAGGAGGCGATGCTTATCACCTCTCTGGGGATGTGCTTCGCCCTAGCCATGTTCAGCCAGAGCCTGGGGCTGACCGCTGCGGTAGGGGCCTTTCTCATGGGGGTATTGATAGGTGACACCCCCGATGGGGAACATGTTTCTAGGCTGGTCTCCCCAGTGCGGGATATGTTCGCCGCTATCTTCTTCGTCTCCATAGGTATGCTTATCCAGTTAATACCCAACTTAGACTTGCTGGTGGCCGTGCTGGCGGTTACTGCTATCTTTGTGGTGGTCAAGGTAGTAGTCAACACAGTAGCTGCCTTTCTGGCGGGGTTCGGCAGTTCCGTATCCCTCAAGGTAGGGATGGGCATGCCCCAGTCCGGCGAGTTTTCCCTGGTTATTTCCAAGCTCGGGGTGGATACCGGGGTGGTGGGCGGCTTGCTGTACCCGGTGCTGGTGGCCACCACGACCATTACAAGCTGGACCACCCCGCACCTTGCACGCTCCGCCGATGCGGTGGGTGCCTGGCTGGAGCGGCGCTCCCCCAGCCTGCTGCGGGCCTATGTAGCCTCCCTGGGGGACTGGCTACACTCGGTGCGTACCAGCTCGAGCCGTCACAGCCAAGTAGCCGTCATCGTGAGGCACGCTGTAGCCTCGGTTATGGTCAACCTGACTATTGTGGCCGTTCTCCTGGGAGCTGCCACGGTAGCCCTCCAGTTCGCCGCCGAG
>JASLXN010000108.1 GCA_030740315.1 Dehalococcoidia bacterium
TACGTCAATACTTGCTGGACTTGCTGGATAATACGAGCCTTAATAGGACTAGGGTATTCCCGTGGCGCCGGCAATTCTCCAACCAACCGGTCGAGGTACTGCTTGACACATACAGCGAGCCTTCTGACTCCGTGTTGGAACCATTTTGCAATAGCGGGATAGTCCTATTCGAAAGTACCCATAAGGGGATAGCTTGCTTAGTAAGCGAAGCTAATCCAGCCACTGCTGAAATGACCCGCGCCGTGCGATTCGCTTGCTTAGGCAAGGGCAACCAAGAGAAATATGTGGCGGCAGCTCAGCATGGCTCTTTTACAATGGCTTCCACTGGGGCCATATCGGAGCCGAGTTGGACTTTATACACTACTCCCTGTAGAGGTACTCGTATATCGGCGGCGGCGGTGGGGTTGGAAAGGCGGCCGATAGAGCATCCATGTGCTCCCTGTAGGCGTTGATGAACCTGTCCTCAAGGTCGTAATCGTAGCTGTCCCCCAAGACCTTAGCCGCCCGCTCGGTAATAACGGTTGCGTGGTTCTCCACCAGCCAGGCCACCGTGCGCCTCACCCCCTCCTCTGCGGCGACCTCATCCCGATATCCCAACTCGCCCTTTATTTTGGATATGTCAAGCATGGTGTGATACTCAGGCCCGGCGTATGAGAAAGCCAGAGCCTCTGCCCACGGGTGCTGCGCCTCCACCACCGCCCATTCGTGGCCCACGAATCTGGCTATCAGATCAGCCCTTCCCTTCAGGGTGAGGTAGTGCTCATCGGCCACATTGTAAATCTGGCCGGAGGCCTGGGGCTTGTCCACCGCCAGCAGCACGGTATGGGCCATGTTTTCGGCATATCCCATGGCCCGGATACGCAGACCGGCGCCTGGCACCACGATGTGGGGGCGGCGGTCGATGGCCCGCTTCACGATGGGCCACATGTCGGGGATGAGTTGGCGAGGGCCATAGACCCTGGGGTAGCGCAGCACGGTCACCTGGTAGTCGCCCCGCTGGTGGGCCGCCATGAGTTGGCGCTCCGTATCGGCAATCAGAAAGCCGAAGTTATCTATATTCCGATCTTCGATAAGGGTAGCGTCCTCATGAATCGGTACGGCCAGTCCATCCGGGTTGTGGGCAGCATCTCGGAAACCTAAGTAGCCGCCCGGGCTGGTGATGCCTATGAAGCGGGGGGTGCGCCCGGCAAGCACATGAGCTATGTAGCGCAGTCGGCCGTAGTTACTTATCACCAGGTCCCACCGGCGGGGTGCCAGATCCCGTTCCAGGTCGTCCCGGCTGAAAGGATCGCCGTGGATGTGCTCTACGGGACCGGAGAACTCAATCTCGTGGGTGCCTCGGTGGTAGATTGTTACCTGATAGCCCCGGGCCAGCAGGCCGTCCACGATGAAGGGTCCGGTAGGCCCGGTGCCGCCGATGACCAGCGCTTTCATACACTCACCTCCTGCTGGCCCTCATTTTGCCTTTTTCGGAGGCGTGTTGTCCATACCTCAAGGTTAAGCAGTGCATCCCATAGTGAACGGTCGCGACCTCCCTGTGCTTCCAATAATGAGAATGTGTATCATGGGCCTAGCCGCCGTTCTGGTGGGGCTCCTAACTCACCTGCGTCGGGCCATCAGTATCGCAGGCAGCAGGGCCATTGCCGTTACTACGGCTGCCGCCAAGAAGAGGTTGTTGAACAGGCCCAAAGTGGCCTGGGTGACCTGCTCCTGGTAGAGGATGAGGCGCTGCTGGGCTTGGGCAGCGGTTTCGCCTGCTTGGGGAAAGGGGAAGGGAATGGCGGAGGTCACAGCACCATAGCGGCCCATGCCCCAGGAGGTGAGCACAGAGAGTCCCACCATCATGCCAACCATCCGGCTCAGGGTTACCACTGCCGCCGCCACCCCCCTTCGCGCCTCGCCCACTTGGTCTATTACCGCCGCCGAAATGGGGGCAATCACCAGACCAAAGCCAAACCCAGTAGTAGCCAGGTGGACCGTCATGGCGGGGTCGGCTATGTCCAACCCCCAGCCGCTCAGCCAGTAGAAACCCAGGGAGGTCAGTCCCAACCCCAAGAGCATGGGGATCCGGTATCCGAACCGCCCACAGAGAAAGCCCCCCACCACAGCCCCGAAGGGGATGGCCCCGCTAAGGCGCATGAGCCTCAAACCCCCCTCCAAAGGTGGCTGTCCCAACACGGTATCCGTCATCAGCGGCACATTGACCATGGCTATCATCAGTGCTCCGCCCACCAGCAAATGTGCCCCGTTGGCGGCGGCGAAAGTCAGCCGCCGGAACAGGGACAGCTCAAGCAGAGGATAGGTGGCCCACCTCTCCCGCATGGTGAAGGCGGCCAGTAAAGCCAGCGAGGCAGCCACCAACCCCGCCGTTTGCCACAGGGGACGAACATTGCCCACCTCCTGCCACAAGCCGAAGGTGAGCAGCGCCAGGCACCCCGCTATCAGCAGCCCGCCGACATAGTCCACGGGAACTCGTAGCCGCGGAGTGGGCGGCATCAGCCATACCAGCAGCACAACGATTAGGAGGCCCAGTGGCAGGTTAACCCAGAAAATCCACCGCCACCCGGCGAAGCTGATGAGAAGCCCCCCGTACAGGGGCCCCAGCACGCCCCCCGCCTCGGCCACGGCTCCTATGAGACCCAGAGCCATGGCCCGCCGGCGGTCGGGGAAGATGTCCGCCGCAATGGCCATTGTAACCGGCAGTGTTGCCCCACCCCCGATTGCCTGTATGACCCGGGCGCCTATCAGCCAGCTCAGGCTCTCCCCGGCAGCCACCAACACCGACCCCCCCATAAATAGGAGCATGGCCACAACAAACACGCGGACACGGCCGTATACATCGGAGAGGCGGGCCATGAGGGGCATTGCAAATGTATATCCCAGCAGGTATCCGGTGATAATCCACATGGCCTTTTCCAGCTTGGTCACCGGCAGGCGGATGTCCTGCATGATGCTGGGCAGGGCCGTCACGACCACCGTCTGGTCCAGGGCGGCCAGAAATACGGCGCTAAGCACAACCGTCATTAGAAGAGGGGCTGATGTTATACGAGGGCGTGCCGCTCGGATCAACCCGGACACCTCACATGGGCGGCTCTATCAGGATTTCTTGATTGAATTGGGAGAAGTGGAGCCAGCGCACCATGCCAGCGCTCTCGGAAGCGGTAATCTTACCCGTTAGCTTGGCCTGTAGCAGGTTGAAGTCTCGCTTGCCCACCCACAGCTCCGCCTGGATCTCGGCCCCCGGCACGGAGCTTCCGGTGATCGCCTCCAGAGCGTCTGCGGGAACCCGGCCCGATATATGATACGCTGTCGCGCCCCCCATATCGCCATCGCCCAATGGTGTAAGGTCAGCCATCCCCCTGAGCATGGCAGCCACCCCGGTCTGCGGGTCAAAGAAGCCCACGGGACTTGTTCCACTGGAAAAGGACTGCCAGTTTCCCGGGGGCAGCGGGTTAGTCATGTAGACAGCATCCCCGATAAGTACTGCATCCACCTGTACAGACATGCCCAAAGCGAGGCCGTCTATGGTGGCCCTGAGCCTGTCAGGCACGACCACATCCCCCTCCGCCCGTCGCATCTCCAGCCCGGCGGCCAGCGGGGTGCCCGCCCCCTCATGCTCTAACACAAAGTGGAAAGAGCGTAGCCCAGCCATCCGTTCGCTTGCCGTCGCGATGACCTGGGCAAGCCCCATAGTGACCGTGAATGACCCGCTCAAGCCACCCAGCTCCACTAGATAGAACCCAGGGGCCTGGGGGTCGACCTCAAAATCAACCCGCTCCGTAGTCTTAGCCTCCACCTGGACATCTCTGGTCTCAACCGCCTCCCCGTTCATTCTAAGAGTCATCAGTTGGCTGCCAGCGTTTCCGCCGGTATTCCTTATTATTATACTGACCGCCACTTTCTCCCCCGGCATCGCTTCAGGGGGCTGGACATTCAGGTCAGTCACCTCAAACTGGGCCGGAGGAGAGGAACACCCGCCAATCAGCAGCGCCAAGCCCACCACCGGTAGCAGAGACCGTAGTAAACCCTTCATATCACCACTCCTTGGCCACACATTCTAATACCGAAAGAGGGGGCCACACACATTCTAATACCAAGAGAGAGGGTGGTCAACGGAACGGAAAGAGCCTTGCGCCCCTGGACGCGCCGGTGCTATGCTATGAGCGATAAATAGCCCGGAGGGGGTCAGGCCCATGGAGTTCCACTACTCCGAATCCCAGGAGGCTACCCGCAAGCTGGCGCGGGATTTTTCCGCGCGAGAGGTGGCCCCCGGCGCTGCCGAGCGCGACCGCACCAGCCAGTTTGACTACCACCTCTACCATCGCATAGGGGAACTGGGAATATCCGGCATGCGCTTCCCACGGGAGTTCAGCGGCACCGAGTCGGACTACCTTTCCTGGTGCCTGGCCTTGGAAGAACTGGGCCGGGCGGACATGTCCCTGGCGGTAACCCTGTTCGTGGCCGTGTCCACCGGCCACCAACTCGTGGAGATGGGCACTGTGGAGCAGCTACGGGAGTGGAGCGGGCCTTTCATCCGCCCCGTGGCGGAGGCTCGGGCCACGGCCTCCGCCGCCATCACCGAGCCCGGGGCTGGCTCGGATACCGCCTCCATCCAGACCACCGCCGCCCTCCAGGATGGGTATTGGGTCATCAACGGCGCCAAGGCCTTCATCACCAACGGCGGCCTGCAGAACAATGTGTGCACCGTTGTCGTAGCCCTGACCGACCGGGCCACCGGGGAATTCAGCTCCATCCTGGTGCCCGCCGGCAGCCCCGGTTACTCCGTCATGCCCGCCTACCAGAAGCTGGGGTGGCGCTCCTCGGACACCAGGGAGATGGTCTTTGAGGACTGCCGGGTTCCAGCCGAAAATCTAATCGGCCAGCGGGGTGTGGGGCGGCGCTACACCGTAGAGAAACTGTTCGCCGAGGCCCGCATCAATATCAGCTCCGCCGCTCTAGGCCTACACACGGCCTGCTTGGAGGATTCCCTAAGCTACGCCCGGGAGCGGGTGGCCTTCAAACGGCCCCTCTCTCAGTTCCAGTTCGTACAAGGTATTCTGGTAGATATGGCCCTGGAGGCGGAGCTAAGCCGTCTGCTTAGGGACAAGGCAGCCCGCAGTGTAGACGAGGGAACCGTTAACCGTACCTTAAGCTCCATGGCCAAGTACTTCTGCTGCGAATCGGCCCGGAAGGCGGCAGACCGGGCCATACAGGTGCACGGCGGGGTGGGGTTCATGGACGAGTGCACCGTGTCCCGCTACTACCGAGACATACGAGCCTGCACAATAGCCGACGGCACCACCGAAATCCAAAAATGGATAATCGCACGGGAGTTGGGCTGCTAAAGGGAGTCGTGGTAGTGGCGACATCACAACATCGGCATGTCATTCTGAGCACAGCGAAGAATCTAAGACCTTTATCTACACTCCCCAAAGGAGTCCGGTCCGAAGACAATATCGGA
The DNA here is from genome assembly GCA_030740315.1 of Dehalococcoidia bacterium. Lineage (GTDB taxonomy): Bacteria > Chloroflexota > Dehalococcoidia > JACVQG01 > JAHKAY01 > JASLQE01. The sequence goes on from JASLXN010000108.1 coordinate 5,462, forward strand.
CTCCGCAAAGCGGAGAGTCCTTC
>JASLXN010000109.1 GCA_030740315.1 Dehalococcoidia bacterium
AGCGCTGGCACAACGCCACCGGTACATTCAAGGCAAAGGACGCCATCCCCGCCATCCATATGCTCCTGGTGGACGATGTGTGTACCATCGGGGCCACCTTGATGGCCTGTGCCTCAGTGTTAATAGGGGTAGGGGTGGTCTAGATGTGGGAATTGACCTTGGCCAGATAAATCTGATACATAGGCCATGTGAGGAAAAGATGGAAATAATCGTTACCGGCAAGAATGTAGAGGTCTCCGGACAAATCCAGGACTACGTTGAGCGCAAGCTGAAAAAGCTGGGGAACCACCTCCCTGCACTCAATGAGTTCAAAGTGGAGATAGGCCAGGAGCGGACTAAGTCGCTGGAGGACCGCTTTGTTGTCCAGGTAACAGTAAACAGCGCCGGTACTTTGCTAAGAGGAGAGAGTCGGGCAGTGAATGTGCTCAGCGCTATTGACGAGGTCGCCAAAGTAATTAACCGTCAGGCGGAACGTTTCAAAGGACGCCTCTACGACAAGGGCAAGGGTTTGTCGCTGCGTCATATGGCTGCGGGGCAGGAGCCCCCTGGAATTGCCAGGGTCAAACGGTTCCCGGTGGCACCCTTGACCCCGGAGGAGGCTGCTGAGCAGATGGAGATGCTGGGACACAGCTTCTTCCTGTTTCTGAACTTGGCTTCTGATAGGGTGAATTTGATTTATCGCCGCCAGAATGGCAGCTATGGGCTCATAGAGCCTGTTGTGTCTTGAAGGCCTATCGCTTAGGCTTAACTGGGGGAGGCTGGATAACGCAACGGCGAGGGGATAGAGTGCTGCATTGACCAATACCGAACACGGCTCTTCAAATATCCCCCAGCGCCCGATCGTGTCTCAGTCCGGTGTGGTCGGTGAGGATGCTCTCCATGTCAGATTGTCCCTCCAGGACCCGGAGCTGGCTGGGTTGTTGAGGGAGGAGCACCGGCGTCAGCAAGACACCCTTGACCTCATCGCTGCCGAGAATCACGCCAGCCCCGCTATGATGGAGGCTCAGGGTTCTGTTCTGACCAACAAGTATGCGGAGGGCTACCCCGGCAGCCGCTACTATGCCGGGTGTGGGGTCATTGACCAGGTGGAGGTCTTGGCCTGTCGGCGGGCCTGTGCACTCTACGGTGCGGAACACGCCAATGTACAGCCCCATAGCGGCGCCCAGGCCAACATGGCCGTATATTCCGCCCTTCTGCAACCCGGCGATACCGTGATGGCTATGCGCCTGACACATGGCGGACACCTGACCCACGGCGCACCGATGAACTTCTCCGGCCACTTGTACAAGTTCGTGAGCTACGGTGTGGACTCCCAGACCGAGTTGCTGGACTATGACTTGGCGGAGAAGCTGGCCCGAGAGCATAAGCCCAGGCTTATAGTCGCCGGAGCAAGCAGCTATCCCCGGATCATAGACTTCGCTCGTTTCGCCGCCATCAGCCGTGCAGTGGGTGCCCGGCTATTGGTAGACATGGCGCACCTGGCGGGCCTGGTAGCGGCAGGGGTGCACCCCTCACCGGTGCCCCACTCTGATGTGGCAACCTCTACCAGCCACAAGACCCTGAGAGGCCCCCGCGGCGGCTTCATCCTGTGCCGGCAAGAACTGGCACATGCCATTGACGCCGCCGTGTTCCCTGGTATTCAAGGAGGGCCGCTGATGCATGCCATAGCTGCCAAGGCTGCCGCTTTCCATGAGGCGGCCCAGCCGGAGTTTGCGGACTACCAGCGCCAGGTTGTAGCCAACGCTCGGGCGCTTGCTGCCGCCTTTCTGGAACGGGGTATCAGACTGGTCTCTGGGGGCACCGATAACCACTTGGTGTTGCTGGATGTCACCACTATTGGCATAACGGGTCGGCAGGCGGAAAACGCACTGGAGGCCAGCGGTATAGTGGCCAACCGCAATGTTATCCCCTTTGACCCCAACCCTCCCCAGGTAGCAGGAGGCCTTCGCCTCGGCACCCCGGCTGTCACTACTCGCGGCCTCAAAGAGGAGGAGATGACGCACTTGGGTGGGCTAATCTGCCGGATTCTCCATAGCTTGGACGATGAGAACTTGCGGGGGAAAGTGCGGGGTGAGGTGGCAGCCCTGTGCCGACGTTTCCCTATCCCTTGAGGGATTAGCCCTTCAACACGGGGCCTATCATGAGCATTTTATGCAACCTCTCCCCTTCCCCCACCACAGTGGGGTCAATGTGTACCTCGTCATACGCACGGGGCTGTGAAGCGGGTAATGACGGCTAAACGGAATACTTAGCGGGGTTGTCTGCCAACCATTCTTGGCCCGTCCACCCGTCCAGTGCACAAACTCAGGGACTGTACCCCCGACCCCCTTGGGGTTTGGGAGCCGAAGACCTCCAGATATATATTCAGGAGGATACTAGAAAGTGCTCGCTGGACGGACTCATGATCAACCCTTGATGACCCCGAGGGGCCGGGAGCGCATCACCTTGCGGGATATGCCCGCACAGCGCACCACCTCCACCACTTGGGCAACATCTTTGTAGGCCTCTGAGGCTTCCTCAGCCATGCCACTTCGGGAGGAAGCCCTTACGGTGATGCCTTTTTTCTCCAGCATGGCCGCTATGTCCTGCCCCTTCATGGCCCTTTTGGCTGCAGACCGGCTCTGCATGCGCCCTGCACCGTGGCAGGTGGAGCCCCACGACTCCTTCATGGCGGCCTCAGTACCGGTGAGCAGGTAGGAGTAGCGCCCCATATCGCCGGGGATGAGCACCGGCTGGCCCACCATTCGGTATCTGAGAGGGATTTCATGGTGGCCGGGCGGGAACGCCCTGGTGGCCCCCTTGCGGTGAACCACCACTCTTGTGGGGCTATCCCCTACAGTGTGTTCCTCAACCTTAGCGATGTTATGGGCCACATCGTATACCAACCTTAGCCCTAGGTCACGGGTGGAGCGGCCCATCGCCTTGGCAAGGGCCTGGCGTACCCAGTGGGTCATGGCCTGGCGGTTGGCCCAGGCGTAGTTGGCGGCGGCGGCCATGGCCCCAAAGTAGTCCTGGCCCTCCGGGGAGGTGAACGGAGCACAGGCAAGCTGACGGTCCGGTAGACGGATATCGTACTTCTTTACCGCCTTCTCCATGACCCGCAAGTTGTCCTCGCATACCTGGTGGCCTAGTCCTCGAGAGCCGGAGTGAATTAGCACCACCACCTGCCCCTCACGGTCTATGCCCAGCACACGGGCCACCTCCGGCTCGTAGATATCGGAGACCGCGGCAATCTCTATGAAGTGGTTACCGGAGCCCAAAGTGCCCAACTGGGGTGCCCCGCGCTCGCGGGCACGCCGACTCACGCCATCGTGGTCGGCCCCCTTCATGGCACCGCCCTCCTCCAACATCTCTAAATCGTCGGCCTCCCCGTAGCCCCGCTCCACCGCCCACCGGGCACCGTTGACCATTACCTTGCTCAGTTCCCTGTTATCCACCCGTATCCTGCCGGAGACCCCCACTCCCGATGGAATATCAGCGAAGAGCTGGTCCATCAGCTTACGAATATGGGGCAGCACTTCGTCTCGGTGAAGGTCAGAGCGCAGCAGCCTCACCCCACAGTTGATATCGTAGCCTACCCCGCCGGGTGAGATGACACCGTCATCCGCCCGCGTAGCGGCCACTCCGCCGATGGCGAAGCCGTAGCCCCAATGGATGTCCGGCATGGCCAGGGAACGGCCCACAATGCCGGGGAGGAATGCTACATTGGCCACCTGCTCCAAAGCCTGCTCGTTCAGGATATGCCCAAGCATCTCCTCATCGGAATAGATGAGACCGGGCACTCTCATCCCCTCCTTGTAGCTACGGGGAATCTCCCAGCGGTAGTCATCTATCCGGCCCAGCGGCCCGTCCCACTTAGCCATTACACTGCACTCTCCTCGGGGCAAACCCATTCCTGACTGAACAACCCAGGGTGGTGCTGAGATTCTTCTCTTTGCTCAGAATGACATCGAGTCATGCAGTCAACCTGGGGAGGTTTGCCCACAACAGTTCGCATGTTTGGGGTTTTAGGTGCATCGAGTCTCCCAGTATATCATCCTGTTTTGGTGGATGGAAAAAACATGTCCGCCGCGCCTCCTGCTACACATCAAACAGCACCTGGAGGCGGTAGCCCCCGAACTCCCTCTCCACCTTGAGCGTATGGTAGGTGGCGGCCTTCACCCCCATCTTGATGTGGTGGCGAGAGGGGTCTACCGGTTCCCCCCAGGCTTCGGCCACCAGGCTGGTGGGCGTTATCTCCGTTATATCAAACCTCTTGAACAGCAAGTGGCGGGCGTCAAAAAGGTAGATAAACTCGTTGAGCCACCCTACCAGCAAGGAGTCTGCATCCTCCGCTTTAACCTCAATGTGGTGGCAGTCACGAGTCTCTATTTGGCGGGACTGGGCTATGATACTGAACAGGCCGGCGGCGGCGGCGGCGAAGGCCTGCTTCAGGTCAGATCCGGTGGCCATCAGGCCCACATCGGCGGTATGCTCTAAGATCTGGAAACCGTTTTCCACTTATCAATTGTACCACAGGGGCATTTGTTGCGTGAGGCGCTATCCGTTCCGTTGCCCGGTAGCCCTGGGGCCGCATGTATCGTTGAGCAAGCCCTGCCTCTTTCCCCTTGGGGGGCCTAGGGGGTTTTACTCCACAGAACATAAAACCTAGGTGGGCAGGCGGGAAATAATTAGGCTGCTAAGCCAACTCTTGCCATGTGTATGCGCTTAGATTAGCATGGAGCCTGATGAGTTTACGAAACTCTGGGGATAGGGCGTACCGTTCTCTACTCTCCCGCCCCCTTTTGCTAGCGGCAGGTCTCTTCCTCGGCTCTGGGGTGCTGGGATATGCCGCAGGGGGCCAGCCCGAAGCCCGCAAGACCATGGATTCCCTAGCAGAGGCTATAATTCCGCTCAGGGAGCTGGACAGCCTTCATCTGCTGCTGTTTATTTTCTTGAACAATGTGGTTAAGGCGGGTGCGGCGGTCATCCTGGGGTTTGTCTTGGGTATTCCAACCGCAATATTCCTCATGACCAACGGGATAGTGGCCGGACTGGTGATATACCAGGTGATGGCGGAGTGGGGGCTGGGCTACACCTTGGCCGGGCTGGCCCCCCATGGGATGGTGGAGATACCAGCTCTGCTGCTGGCGGGCTCCTTGGGGCTGGAGGTGGGGGGCGAGGTGCTCCGGTGGCTGCGCCGCCGCCCTAGCAATGTCCGACGCCGCTTACGCCGGGTCATCCGCCCGTATTTGGTCTATATAGCTCCTGCACTGGCGGTGGCCGCTGTCATTGAGGTCTTCATCACGCCTCTGCTCCTCCGAGGGTAGTGAGGCTCGCTTAATAGCGGCTTGGGTACAGAGGTCGTTAAGCAACCCTTTTTCTTGCCACCCGCCCGCCTTAGGGTTATTTGGGGGCGGCGAAG
>JASLXN010000010.1:0-14940 GCA_030740315.1 Dehalococcoidia bacterium
CAGGAGGCGATAGCGGAGTCGCGCAACAAACTCAGTGCGTTTGCCCCTAAGATTTACCGCATGAAGATAAACCCCGAGAAAATAGGCGCTGTTATCGGCAGCGGGGGCAAGACCATCCGGGGCATGAGCGAAGAGTTTGGAGTGTCTATTGATGTTGAGAACGATGGCACCGTATTCATAGGCACCACCAACGAGGATCAGGCCAACAAGGCCATGGCCCGCATAGAGGCCCTTACCAAAGATGTGGAGGCAGGGCAGATTTATACCGGCAAGGTAAGCCGACTGATGGCCATCGGCGCTATGGTGGAAATACTACCCGGCAAGGAGGGGCTGGTGCCCCTCGGGGAACTGGCTGAATACCAGGTGCGGCATGCTGGCGATGTGGTTCAGGAAGGTGACGAGGTGATGGTGAAGGTAATGGAGATAGACCGTCGCGGCCGGGTGAACTTGTCCCGGAAGGCAGTGTTTGAGACCGAGCCCCGTCCCTCCCGGCCCGGAGGCGGGGACAGGCGTTATCAGGACCGGAGAGGCCCGCCCCGCCCCCCATATCCCCGGAGAGACTAAATGCCCATAGGTGTCATTGTCAATGGGGCGAACGGCCGGGTGGGCAGGGAAATGCTAACCGGCTTGGCGGGGCACACGGATATCGATCTTCTGGCCGGTGTGGACAGCGGCGCCACCAGTGACTGGCTTGCCCTAGACAATGGCTGCTCTATCCCAATGGCCCCAGACTTGGAAACGGTGATAGCTGGTATCAGGCCGCTGGTGGTGGTGGACTTCTCTAGCGCCCAGGGAGCCATGGCGGCCGCGCGGACCTGTCTGCCCTTGGGAGTGAATCTGGTAATCGGCACTACAGGGCTTAACACAGAGGATGTGAATGAGATAGGGGAGCTATCATCCAGCCATGGCGTGGGAGTGGTGGTAGCCGCCAATTTCGCCCTGGGGGCAGTGGTTATGACTCACTTGGCCCGGATAGCTGCTCGCTATTTTGACTATGCAGAAATCACGGAGATGCACCATCACTTGAAAGCGGACTCACCTTCAGGCACGGCCCTGGCTACAGCGCGTGCTATGGCCGAGGCCAGGGGCCGGGCATTTCAGATGGCCTCGGTGGAAAAGCACACCCTGCCCGGCACCCGGGGGGGTGAGGTGGATGGCATAGCTATCCATAGCCAGCGCCTTCCAGGGCTGATGGCTCACCAGGAGGTATTGCTAGGGACTGCCGGGCAGACCCTTTCTATCCGCCATGATACGATCAACCGGGAATGCTATGTGCCGGGAGTACTCATTGCCGTGCGGGAAGTGGTGAAGTGCCGGGAGCTGGTTTACGGACTGGACCGGCTGCTGGGACTCTAGGGGGGTTGAGTGAGGCATCCTAATGTTGCCGTGGTGGGGGCAACCGGCCTGGTGGGGCAGGAGATGGTGCGGGTGCTGGAGCAGCGCAGCTTCCCTGTCAACGCCCTCCACCTTTTTGCCTCGGATCGCTCGGCAGGCAAGCGGGTGTATTTCAACCGGGAGCCGGTGGAGGTGCGGGAGCTCAAGAGTAGCGCCTTTGACTCCATAGACCTGGCCCTGTTCTCCGCTGGGGCCGATATCAGTCGCCAATACTCGCCCCTCTTGGCCAAGGCAGGGGCGGTGGTGGTGGACAACAGCGCCGCATTTCGTATGGAGCCATGGGTCCCTCTGGTAGTGCCCGAGGTCAACCCCGGAGACTTAGACCACCACAAGGGGATTATTGCCAACCCAAACTGCTCGACCATACAGATGGTGGTGGCGCTGGCACCATTGCATAAGACCAACCCCATCAGAAAGATAATTGTATCCACCTATCAGGCGGTATCTGGTACCGGCTCTGCCGCCATGGAGGAACTGAACACTCAGGCTCGACAGGTGCTGGATGGGAGGCAGGCTTTCCCTCATATTTACCCCCATCAGATAGCGTTCAATGTCCTGCCAGAGATAGATGTATTCCTCTACAACGGCTACACGCGGGAGGAGTGGAAGATGGTGGAGGAGACCCGTAAGATTCTGCATGCCCATGAGATAGCCATATCAGCTACCTGTGTACGGGTGCCTGTTTTCGTCGGACACAGTGAGGCGATGTCGGTGGAGTTCTCCCATCCCATTACCCCGGAGGAAGCCTGGGAGGTTCTGCGGCATGCTCCTGGAGTCAGGCTGCAGGATGAGCCGGAAATAAGCCTTTATCCAACCGCCTGGACGGCTGCGGGCGGGAATGATGTTGTGGTGGGGCGAATCCGCCAAGATACTGCCCTGCCCAATGGCCTGTCCATGTGGGTGGTGGCGGATAATCTCCGCAAAGGGGCCGCCCTGAACGCCGTACAGATAGGGGAGATTTTGGTGGAAAGAGGCCTGTATGAAAGAGCTGGGTAGGTTGCTCACGGCTATGGTTACTCCCTTCAACGACCGTGGCGAGGTGGACTACGTCCAGGCACGCCGTCTGGCGCTGGCTTTGCTGGAATCGGGCAGCGATGGCGTGGTGACCTCCGGAACCACCGGAGAGTGTCCAACCCTCACCGGTGAAGAGAAGCTGAAGCTCTGTGCCGAGGTCAAGGATGCGGTGGGGGATAGGGGCACTGTGGTAGCTGGCACCGGTACTTATAGCACCACTGAGAGCCGGGATCTGACCCGTGAGGCGGCGGTGGCTGGGGCGGATGGCTGCCTGCTGGTGGTGCCATACTACAACCGCCCCACTCAGGAAGGGCTATACCAGCATTTCAAAGCCGTCGCCGGTGCTACCGACCTGCCATGTATTCTTTACAATGTGCCTTCGCGCACCGGTACCAACATGGTGGCAGAGACCGTCATAAGGCTGGCTGAGGCAGATAACATTGTAGGCGTCAAAGAGGCCAGCGGCAATCTGGAACAGGCAGCCGGTATTGTCAATGGTGTCAAGCGGAACGGCTTCCACCTGTGGAGTGGCAACGATAGCGATACCCTTCCCATGATGGCCCTGGGAGGCTACGGTGTTATAAGCGTAACTTCTCACCTTGTCGGGCTCCAGATACGGGACATGATGCTCAAGCTCCTGTCTGGGGATGTGATAGGGGCTGCCTCAACCCACTCCCGCATGATGCCCTTGACATCCGCCCTGTTCGTGGTGGCTAACCCCATACCGGTAAAGTATGCCTTGAACCGGGTGGGCTTTCCGGTAGGGCGGCCCAGGCTACCCCTGGTGGAGCCGGATGAGAAAGCGGCCGCCGTTATCGACGCGGCTATCGGTGCCTCAACCATAGACTTGCCCCGATAGAGGCATTACCGTAGCCCTTAGATGGGATGGTCAGAGCCGTCAGCAAAGGCAGCCATCACCTGGTGGAAGGCCTCAGGTTGCTCCCAGGGCACTAGGTGCCCCGCACCGGATATCACCTCCAGCCTGGCCTCGGCTATGGACGCCGTCAGAATCCTGGCTCCATGACCGGACAGGATATCGCTCTCCCCACCCCTCACCACCAGGGTGGGACAGGCTATCTGCCCCAGCAGTGGGGTCAGGTCCTCCGGTGCAAAACCACCCTTGTGGGCGGCCTCCTCCAGGGCGGGGTCGTGCCTGGGCACCAGCCCACCACCGGGCGACCTCTTCCACCGGTAACGGGACAGGTGTTGGGCCATAGGAAGTGACAGGTGCGGGAAGTAGCTCCGCACGGCCCTAGCTGCCTCCTCAAGGGAGTGAGTATGGTGGGGCAGAGCGATAACCATGGACTCCAGGGCGCGGGAACTGGCAGGGTCCGGACCGGGCCTAGCGTCCACCAGCACCAGTCTGGCTACCTTTTCTGGCTGGGACACGGTGTAGAGCATGGCATTACGCCCTCCCATGGAGTGTCCGGCCAGCAGAATGTGCTTCAACCCCAGATGCTCCATTAGGCAGGCAATATCCGCCATATGGTCTGAGGTGCTGTAGGCGGCCCCCGGTGCCCAGCCGCTTAGGCCGTGGCCCCGCTGGTCCAGAGCTATAAGGCGGAACCGGTGGCAGAAAGCCTCCGCTAGGGGCTGCCACTGGCGGGCTGTGCCGGTGAAGCCGTGCAGCAGCAGCCACGCCGGAGCGGTCTTCTGTCCCCACTCAATATAGTGGAGGTGGATGCCGTTAGCCTTCAACCTGCCGTGACTAGGCTTCACAGTGCCCCAATTGTAACTCGCGAATTCTTCTCCCTCAAGGCGACCTATTCACTGCTGCTTAGGCCGTTAATAAAGAGCATCTTTGTGTCCCGCCCGCTCGCGAGGCTTATTCTGGGGGACATCCTCAAGCCCCCGCCAAAGGGGCCGGGGTTGGGCGTAGCCCCCCGAAGTTATCTGCCGAGTGGGCGGGTGGGAATGGAAATGGTTCTTCAAAGACCTCCAGACCGCTGGTTGACACCGGATTGGAAAAAACCGTATAAGGGGATAGTCTTCATATGCCATATAAGGAGGTATACACCATGGGGTATGAGAATCTCATCTTCAAAAAGCTGGATGGAGGAGTGACGCTTATCACCCTCAACCGGCCTCAGCGGCTTAATGCGCTGTCCAACCAGTTGCAAGAGGAATTATGGCATGTGCTGGACGAGGCGGAGAAAGACGAGGATATACGGGCCCTGGTTTTCACCGGAGCACCCCGCGCTGACGGCCGCCCCTGTTTCTCCGCCGGTGCCGATCTCAAGGAGCTTTCGGAGCAGACAGAGAGGTACTCCACCGGGGGAATATCGAGCATCGTCCGGGCCATGATGGACCGTGGGTTTGAGCCCAAGTTGGCTGGGGTGTGCAGCAGAATGGAGACCATGGGAGTTCCCTCTGTCGCCGCTATTGACGGTGTCTGCACTGCTGGAGGCATGGAGTTAGCGCTGGCCTGCGATATTCGGGTGGTCTCAGAGACTGCCCAGATGAGTGACCTGCACATTAAAAACTTGGGTTCCATCGGCGGTGCTGGTGTTAGTGTAAGGCTGGCCCGCACAGTGGGCCCAGCCAGGGCCAAGGAGATGATGTTCACCGGCGAGCCTCTGAACGGGGAGCATTCGGTGAACATAGGCTTGGCCAACCATGTCTTTCCTCCAGATAAGCTAGTGGATGGTGCTGTTGCGCTGGCCCGCAAGTTCGCCGCCATGCGTCCTCAGGCCTTGGCCATGGCGAAAGCCGCCATGAATGCCGCCATGGATCTTGAGTTGGAGCAGGCGCTGCGCTACTCCTACATAGGTTCTGCGGCACTTCCTGCCGGAGAGGGCGCACGGGCCTTCGCCCAGAAGCAGCCGCCGCCACACACCAGGGCATAAACCGAGAGGGCTACGGGGTGGGGAAGCAGTCCAGATGGTAGGAGGCGAATCTGGATAGGGCTGTGGCCGCTCGCCGAATGGTGGGGAAGACAGGGAGCCGCGCCTGTGCGCACCGGGACATAGCCTCCATTGAGGCACGCCAGCGCCACTCCTCGGGACAGTCGGCGTGGCGCACAACTACCGCCCCTGGCTTGGCGGACTCACCCATTACCTGGATATAGGTATCGGTCAGTTGCTTGTAGCGGCCGAGGTCGTCCAGCGTATCCAGCCACCACTCCCCATTATCGCCGATGAGCATGTGATAGTCGGGGTGATTGGCCATGTAACGGAATATGAGGCGCAGGTCGCTAAACTCGTATCCGGCGGGGAATACCACCGAGGTGTCCACAGGGTTCTTGATAAGGCTCCAGTCATCCCCAAGGTGCACCTTCAATTGGGACTCCACCTTCGGGGGCAGGGGGGGGACGGAAAGACCTTGGGCCTCGAACTCGTCACACACCAGAACGCTGCCTCCGCCCCCGGAGCCGATGGCGGCTATATTCCTGCCCGTGGGCGGCGACAGGTAGTTGAAGGCCACCAGCATGTCCACTAGGTCCTCCAAAGTATTCACCCTGATGGCCCCTGACTGGCGGATGATGGCTTCGATGACGGAGTCACTACCGGACAGAGAGGCGGTGTGGGAGCGTGTGGCCCGCGTGCCGGCTGGGGTGCGGCCCACTTTGATTACTATGACCGGCTTGTGCTCTGCGGCCTCCCGGAGGGCGGTGGGGAAGCGCTCCGGATCCTTCACCCCCTCTATGTAGGCGGCGATGATTCCCGTCTGGTGGTCATGGGCCAGGTAGCTGAGTAGCTCGCTCTCAGTGATATCGGCGGCGTTGCCGTAGCTCACCACCTTGTTGAAACCCAGGCCCCTAACTTGGGCCTGGTAGACTACCTCCGAGGTGTGACCGGCGCTCTGGGAGATGAAGGATACCGGGCCAGACAGCCCGCTCCAGCCAAAGCGGAAGGTGACTCGTTCTTGGGGGGAATATATCCCCATACAGTTGGGGCCCAGCAGGCGTATCCCTGCCCGGCGGGACTGCTCCACAATGCGCTGCTCCATCTCCGTCTCACCAGTCTCTCCCAGGTGGGCGGTGAAGAGTTGGAGCACTTTCACCCCCTTTTGGGCGCACTCTTCTATGACTGGAGGGAGCTTTTCGGCGGGGACGACTGAGATTACGTAGTCCACATCACCGGGGATATCCGAAAGGGTGGGGTAAACGGGCATGCCCATAATTGTGCCGCCTTTAGGGTTCACTGGGTAGAGGCCGCCGGGATAGCCGAAGCCCTGGAGCTGGGCCAGGTAGGTATGGCCCCTCTTGGCGGGGTCAGCCGAGGCGCCTACAATGGCTATTGACCGCGGGTGGAAGAGGTAGTCCAGGCCCTTCATGCCGGCCGGACGGCGGATACCCACATGGAGACGGTGGGAATGTAGCGCCAGTTCTTCTCAGCGGTGGTGATGTCCGTAAAACCGGCCTGGCGCAGCTTTTCAAGGTAATCGTCCTTGGGGAGTGCTCCGGCCACGCAGCTTGCCCAGGCCTCCAGGCTGCCCCTTGTCTCCCCGTCCAACTCGCCTATTAGGGATATATCGGAGATGGAGAGGCGTCCGCCCGGTTTGAGCACCCGGAAGGCCTCTCGGAAGACAGCGTCCTTGTCTGGGGATAGGTTGACGACACAGTTGGATATGATGACATCCACCGAGCCTGACTTCACTGGCATAGCCTCCATCTCCCCGGAGCGGAACTCCACGTTGGCAGCCCCCAGGCGGTCAGCGTTTTTACGGGCTAAATCCAGCATATCCGGAGACATGTCCAGACCGATAACCCGGCCTTTACCGCCCACCCTTTTGGCTGCCAGGAAGCAATCCAGGCCGCCGCCTGAGCCTAAGTCCAGCACTACCTCCCCCTCACGCAGTCCGGCAGCGGCCACAGGGTTGCCGCAGCCTAGGGAGAAATCGGACACTTCCTGGGGAAGCTCCGCTATGTCTGAAGGATCGTAGAGCTTATCTCCGGGGGGGCAACAGGATGAGGGGGCGCAGCAGCTCTGCTGTTGCCGCCGGGCCAACCCCCCATAGCGCTCCCTGACGACGCTCTTGATTCTCTCAGCGTTCTTGTCCATCCTTCTCCTCTCATCATGATGCACTGCCTGGCGGCAGCGCAAGGTTCTGGCACCCATGCCATGGACATCCTCTTAGCGGCCTTTGAACTTGGGGGCGCGCTTCTCTACAAATGACTCAATTCCCTCCTTGAAGTCCTCCGTCTCTCGGCAAAGCCGCTGGTTGTAGGCCTCGTACTCCACCTGTGTTAGCAGGTTCTGCTCCAGCCACTGGTACACAATCCGTTTGGTGAGGGCCAGGGCGATGGGGGGGCCACTGGCGATACGTGAGGCGAGTTCTAGGGTGGCGGTCATTAGGTCTGCCGCGGCCACAACCCGGTTCACCAGGCCGATGCGCTCCGCCTCTTGCGCGCCTATAACATCACCAGTATACATCAGCTCCAGCGCCCGGGCGGTTCCGAGCAGGCGTGGCAGGAAAAAGGTGCCGCCCGCATCCGGCACCAAGCCGCGTCGGATGAATGCGGAGCTGAACCGGGCGTTTTCCGAGGCTATCCTGATGTCGCACGCCAGGGAGATTGAGAGCCCCGCCCCGGCCGCCACCCCGTTGACTGCAGCTATGGTGGGCTTGGGCAGGTTTCGCAGGCGTGCGATAAACTCGTAGCGTCTGCCCCCAGGCTCTGGGGACTTGAAATCCGGGTGGCTTGCCATGCCGCCGGCAGCGGCGGCGCGCTGCAGTCCGCTGACATCGGCCCCGGCCGAAAACCCTTTCCCTTCCTCGGTGATGACCAGAGCGCCGACCCTGCTGTCTTCGGTTATCTGGTCTAGGGCGGGCGTTATCTCATACCAGAGCATCCTTGGCGTAAGTGCATTGAGCTTCTGTGGCCGCTTGAGCCTGAGAATGGCCACCCGGCCTTCCCTGGTAAGCGTTATTTCCTCAAATTGCTTCAAAACGGACCTCCCTCTTGATTAGCCCGCCCTTCGCGAGGCAAGTCTTTAAACCGTTTATATGTGGTCGTCAATTCCAGCCAGGCGGCGTATTATGCGGGGTATGGCATAGGTGGCCACCTTCCGGCCGCTACCGCCACAGAGCACGGCAATCAGGTGGCCCTTGCAGACCTCATCCGCCAGCGCCTGGAGGAGAACAGCCATACGGTGGTGGCAGTCCCTGGATAGGCCGATGTCCCCATACTCCCCGTGGGTGCCGTCATACCCCCAGTTCCAGAAGATGACCTCCGGGCGGAAGCTGCGTGCCCGGGGGGCCACTTCACGGCCCAGGAGGTTCATGTAATCCTCGTCGGTGGTGTGCCAAGGGATGGGAATGTTGACATTGTGGTTCTGTTCCGTAAAGGGGTTGTGGCACAGGCACAGGTAGAGCACACTTTCATCTTCGGCGAATATGTCCCAAGTGCCATCGCCGTGGTGGGGGTCGGTGTCCACGATGGCGAAGCGCTGGGCACCGATTGCTTTGAGACGGGCGATGGCCAGGGCGGCCCCGTTGAGGTAGCAGCCGCCGCCGTAGAAGCTCCATCCGGCGTGATGGTCTCCGCAGCCGGTGAAGACGAAGGCGTTGTCAATTTCACCAGTCCGCAACTTCTCCGCGGCCTGCACTACCCCCCCTGCGGAGTAGAGGGCGCTCTGGTAAAGCTCGCTCTTCGCCACCTGGGCCACCATAGCTGGGGCGTGCACCTGGCACAACAGATCTTGGGGAAGTTCCTGAAGCTGAAAACCGGCGGGGGGCTTATCTGGGTAGTGTGCGTCATAGAGCATGGTGCGGTGATCCTGTAGGATGCCATCCAAGGCCTGGGGGAAGTCCCTGAGCCGCTCTCCCTGCTGGTAGTGAAAGAAGATACCGATATGCCTTGTCATTTCTCCGTCAACATAGGTGCGCTTTCACCGTGCACTGTTGAAAGTATAGCAGCCAACGGGAGTATTGTACCCTCTCCAAGTTCAATCGTCTAATGGCCTGATGCATAGACTGTATATTGAGACCACTTTCCCCATCCGTCTGGCCAAGTAAATCTATCTCTGAGGTGACGATTTCTAAGCCCCACGGTGTAGTTGGTGTTACTTTTCGGAAAACCTGGTGGCTGTGTGGCAACCATGCCGGCCGGAAGCCCGGTCACTGATGTTGTTATAAAAAACGGGATGCCAAAGGGGCTCTGCTCCTTTGGCAGGTGTGTGTGTGTGTGGGGGGGGGGGGATCTCTACACATATAAAACTGGGCGGAAGGGCGGGAAGGAAAAGGTTTGCAAAACGACCTCGTCACTAAAACTTGCTTATTGGCCCGCAAATGCTGTAGAATGGCTCCTTTATTGAAATTCGGAGGCAGGCTTGAGCGCTATGTATAGCAAGTTCCACCAGGCTTATGAAAACAGGCACGAATACGCCAGGGCATACCCTGGCCGCGGGGTGTTGGGTTACATGTGCACCTATGCTCCGGAGGAGGTGGCTTATGCCGCCGGGCTACTACCGGTGCGCATCGTAGGCGCTCACGAGCCGGAATCGGTTACCGCACCGCACATCTTCAATATGTTCTGCGCCTATTGCCGGGATATACTGGCCCAGGGCCTTACTGGCAAGTACGATTACCTTAAAGGTGTGGTGCATGTTAACTGCTGCGAGAAGATACGCAATGCATACGATAGCTGGCTGCGCCATGTTCCGGATACGCATGGGTACTACATGTTTATGCCACAGTACATCTGGCATAAGGGGGCGGTAGCTGCCTTTCGCCAGGAGGTGGATGGGTTCCGCCGCTCTCTGGAGCAGGACTGGGGCGTCAGCGTTGGGGACTCTGAGATGGACCGGGCCATTGAGGTGTATAATGAGAACCGCGGCCTGATGCGCCAGGTGTATAAGATGATGCAGGAGGATCACCCCCGTATTCTGGGGGAGGAGCTTATGGCCATGGGTCTTTCCAATCAGGTGATGGACAAAGTAGACCACAGCCGACTAATCCGCGAGTTCCTAGTGCAGGTAGAGGGCCGGTCCGGTGAGTCGGCCGTGAGGACTATGGTCATCGGCCAGACCGATGACCTGGGCCTAGCCCAACTTCTGGACTCCATGGGAGCCCGGGTGGTGGTGGACGAGAACTGCTTCGGGCTGCGTTACTTCTGGGACCAGGTGGAATCCGGTGGTGACCCTCTTACGGCCATCGCCACACGCTATGTGGAGCGGGCGCCATGTCCGGTGAAGGACGCCCAGGAACCACGGCGCCGCACCACCTTTGTCACGGATCTAGCCAAGCAGTACGGAGTGGCGCTGGCCATCATAATTTATCCCAAGTTCTGTGACCCCCACGGGTATGATTCCCCCGTGCTCACCGAGGCCTTGCAGGGCATGGGTGTAGAGGTGTTGGAGTTGGAGCAAGACTTCACTATCCCTCTGGGCCAGTTCCGCACCCGCATTGAGGCCACCTTGGAAATGCTACAGTTAGAAGTTAGCTAAAGGAGACGCATGCCGGTCACAGATGTCCTTTACCCAACCAGGCCGATGGACTGCTTCAGCAAAATGAAGGAGTTGCGCCGCAAGGTGGCCTGGGATACTTGGAATAGCAGGGAGAACGGCCGCCCGCTGGCCCTGTCCGGTGAGGTGGGTGCCACCGCTATCCTGGGAGCTTTTGATGCCGAGATACTGCCCTCCATGCCAACTGGCCGGGAGATGCGTGACCTGGACTGGGTGGTGAAACTGAACGAGGCCGCCGAGACCAAGGGGTATGGACGGGACTGCTGCGCGACATTGAGAATTGCGCTGGGCGCCCATTTCCTGGGCACATTCGGCCTCATCCCTGGCAAGGAGGAGAGGCTAAAGCCGGATGTGGTATTCAGCCTGGCCCTATGCCAGGGCCAGATGAAGGCCCATCAGAGCTATGCGGATCACATGGGCATCCCCACGACTCATATAGAGCTGCCTTACTCGCATCCCCGCCCCGCTGAGCTTACGGACTATTTTCTGGCCCAGAGCCATGATGCTATTGAGCACTTGGAGAAGGTATTCGGACGCCCCTGCGATGACGAGAAGCTTATAGAGGGGGTGAGAAACGAGTGGCGCTCCCGACTGGCCATGGCCCGTATCGCGGAGGCCCAGAAGGCCGTGCCCGCCCCATTGAAGCTCAAGAACTTCATATCCTTTGTGGTATTTGAGTGGCGTGGTTGGAACCACAGGGCTGAGGTGGCCGATTTCTATGAGATGGCCCAGGCCGAAGTGGAAGAACGGGTGCGAGAGGGGATAGCCGGGTTCGGTGGGGAGAAGGTACGCCTGCTGCACGAGGGCGTTCTGCCCTGGTTCTCCAACCAAGTGCTGCGCTACCCAGAGAAGTACGGTGGCACCTATGTTGCCTCATGGACCCACTTCACTAACAGCGGAGCTTTCTACCAGGATGAGGAAGGCCACTGGCGGGTGCCCTCCCCGCCCTGGGAACGAGGGTTGGAGCTAAAGGACCGGGACAGCGCCCTGCGCTGCCTGGCCGACCTCTATCTTCCCAATCTGATGAACAACTTCGTCATGGAACGCCCTGACCACCGGCTGGGCCTGGCCCGAGATTGGAATGTTGACGGGGCCGTGTACGCCTTGGACCGGGGCTGTATAGGTATGGCCACTGTACTGCTTGAATCGGTGATACTCTTCAAGGACGCAGGCATACCCGTGATAAACTACGAGATGTGCTGCACCAACCCCGCTGACTTTGACGAGGGCTACTACCAGACCTCCATAGACGCCTTTATGGACCGCTGGCGGTAGTCTTAACGCCGCTGGTAGACCGGCTTGCGCTTCTCCACGAAGGACCGCATAGACTCCTTGACATCGTAGCTGGAGCGCAGTTCCCGGTTGTAGCTGCGACCCTCATCCCACAGGCGGTGTCCGATGGCCATGCGGGTACGCTTCAGATCCCGCATCAGCTTCAGGTTGTAGTGTGCGGCCAGTGGGGGGCTGCTAAGGAATAGCTGGGCCAATTCTAGGGCGGCATCAAGAGCCTTGCCATCCGGCACTACCCGGTTTATCAATCCCACATCGTAGGCCCTCTGGGCTGTGAGAAGGGTGCCGCTGGCAAGCTCGGCGGTTATGGCGGAGGGGAGATTCTCCCACAGCTCCCAGTCCCACCCCGCCGCGGCACCACGCACCACCTCAGTAATTTGGAAAGTAGCGTTCTCCACCGCTACCCGGAGGTCGGCGCGGATGGTGAGGAAAAACCCCCCGCCCAGGGCGAAGCCGTTGACGGCGGCGATGGTGGGTTTGTCTATTTCATAATCAAAAAACGGGTCTCGTATGGGTATACGAGGCAGCGCCAGGCCCGCCTTTCCACTATCCAGCCGCTCCTTGAGGTCCAGCCCAGCACAGAAAGAGCGGCCGGTGCCAGTGATGATGCCCACCCAGGCCTCCTCGTCCTCCTGAAAACAGGCCCATGTTTGGGCCAACCCCAGCATCATGTCGTACCCTAGGGCATTTAGCCGCTCCGGGCGGTTCATAGTGATAATGGCGATGTTTCCCTGTCTTTCGTATTCCACTATACCCACGGTTTGCCTCTCCTTTGACCGTGCCGCATTTTGCGAGGGGCCACCCTTGGGGCCCCTCCTCGGACCTCCCGGCAGAGTCACCGCCGCTGGTACATCGGCGCCCTCTTCTCCACAAATGACAGGAAGGATTCCTTGATGTCACTGCTGCCCTGTAGCTCCCGGTTGTAGCTGCGGGCCTGGTCCCACAGGCGGTGTCCGATGACCATGCGGGAGCGCTTGAGGTCACGCATCAGTTTCAGGTTATAGTGGGCGGCCAAGGGGGGTATGCTTATTAGCCCCTGAGCCATATCCAGGGCGGCATCAAGAGCCTTGCCATCCGGCACTACCCGGTTTATCAGGCCGACTTCATAGGCTCGTTTGGCGGTGAGCCTGCCCCCTATGGCCAGTTCTGCGGCGATGGCATAGGGGAGGTTCTCCCATAGCTCCCAGTCCCACCCCGCCAGGCCGCCCCGCACCACCTCGGTAAGCTCGAAAACGGCGCCCTCCGCGGCCACACGCAGGTCCGCCCGGATGGCATACATGATACCGCCACCCAAGGCGAAGCCGTTGACAGCTGCTATGGTGGGCTTGTCCAAGGTGTAGTTCCAAAAAGGGTCAGGGGGGTCGGTCTTGTGGGGCCTCACCGCAATGCGGCCTCCCGACACGGCATCTTTGACATCTAAGCCGACGCAAAAGGCACGGCCGTTGCCGGTGATTATGCCCACCCAGGCATCTTCATCTTCCCGGAACTGGCACCAGGCCTCGGCCATGCCCTGCACCAGCTCCTGGTTCTGTGCGTTGAGCTTTTCCGGACGGTTCATGGTGATGACGGCTATGTGTCCCTGCTTCTCATACTCTACTACTGCCATCTCTTGTCTCCTTTCGCTGGGATATGCCGGTGGTGCGGAGGTAACCCCCCAGTATTCCAGGGCCAAGACGCCCGCATTGGTTGTTGAGCAAATTGGGGTCCCACGGTCAATATCTCACAGCCTGTGCGCACATCGGGCAATCTCGTTATGATGATGGTGGCACTCAGGCGTTCTTCCCCAACTCCCACAGAGTCTCCGATTCCAGGCTCAAAGAGGTATCCAGAATCAAGTCCACTCGCTGGGTAAGTGCCCTATTCAAGGATCTTTTAGTGCCCTGAACGGCCTTGACGGGGCCGCCAGCCAGCTCCCGGGCCAGTTCCGTGGCCTTGCCCATCACCTGCGCCGTGGGCACCGCGTAATTTATCAGGCCGATGCGCTCAGCGTCTGCCCCAGAGATGGGCCTGCCGGTCATGAGGAACTCCTTGGCCTTGGCCATACCGATGAGCAGCGGCCAGATAACGGCGCCACCGTCCCCGGCAACGATGCCATATTTTACATGGGTATCCGCCAAGTTGGCGTTCTCGGCGGCGACAATAACATCGCAAAAGAGCACCATTGTGACCCCCAAAGATAAGGCATCACCGTTGACGGCGGCGATAATGGGCTGGGGCACTTTGAGCATATTACGGATAAGCTGTGCGGCCTCTCTCATGACTGCATCAAGCTGTGAACGGTTGCTACTTAGGCTTTCCACAAAACTGAGGTCCGCCCCGGCGCAGAAGTCCTCACCGATGCCGGTAAACACCACCACTCGCACCTCTCTGTCCTGGGCTATATCTAACCAGATGTGCTCCAACTCCGTATGGAATGGCCCATCTATTATGTTCCCGGTTTCAGGGCGGTTCATGGAGAGGATCAAGATGCCTTCATTTTTTTCTACCTTGAGTGACCTGTAATGGGTGTAGTCAACCGTTGGCCCCCCTTGGGTCGTCCCTGACCCGAAGAGCCATACTCCCGGTGTTGATGTGCGCCAGTCCTGCGGGTTATTTGGTGCCATTGTTTTTTCAACCTGTCCGGTATTTACCCTCGTATGTAGAGAAATACGGTCGTGCGAGGCTATCATTGGTCGCCGCATCGATGATATACCCGTCGCTATCAAAGGGTCAAGCAGTTGACGGTACAGGACTATTCCTGGTAGCTTATTCACCGGTGACCTGTGTCTGCCCGCCTAGTGCCGGGAGTGCCTGCTCTCGGTCTCGAAGTCCCATGTAATGGCTGCCCCTGGACCGG
>JASLXN010000010.1:14950-19640 GCA_030740315.1 Dehalococcoidia bacterium
TGCGATTCATATAAGATTCGCACAAAAGACCTGCAATGCAATAAATGCGCTGGCAGGACCGCTACTGTGAGAAGCTTGTTACCGCTAAAGAGGCGGCGGGTCTGGTAAAATCGGGGCAGCGCATTGTGGTCTCCCTGGCGCAGAAACCACGGGAGGTCCTGCTGGAGCTTGCCAACCAGGCTGGGGATCTGCGGGGAGTGGAACTACTCTCCCACTGGAATGAGGACTACCCCTGGTTACACCCCGGCATGGAGGATGCCTTTGATGTGAGGGTGGCCTTCATTCTGCCCCCCAGCCGGCAGGGTGTGCGGGAGAAGCGGCTGGACTGGGTGCCGATAATATTCGGCCTGTACAATAATGACCGTCATTTAGACCCCAACCGGCTGCCCCCTTACCAGCATGCCGATACCTTCATGCTTAGTCTTACCCCGCCCAATGCCAGGGGGTACTGCAGCTACGGGCTGGGGCCGTGGTACTCCCCCACCGCTCTACGCACTGCGGGCACCGTAGTTGCCCAGATAGACTCCGGCCTGCCCTGGACCTGCGGGGAGTCCGTACACATATCCGAGATAGACTACCTTGTTGAGGCCCCACCCTCATCGCCGGATGCCCCCCCCACCATCCTACCTATACCGGACTCCGCCGAGTTTGAACAGGCCCAGGTCATAGGTGCCCTCGCTGCTGGCCTGATACGGGACGGGGATACCATTCAGGTGGGCACAGGTACCCCATCGGAGGCGGTGGTGGACTTTCTGGGGGACAAGAATGAGCTAGGAGTATACAGCGAGATTATTTACCGCCAGATTGTGGAACTTATGGCTAAGGGGGTTATCGGTGGGGCCAGGCGCAACGGGCGCAGAAGAAAGGCTACCACCGCTTGCCTATGGCTGTACCCAAACGACCCGGCTGCTCACGAGGTTATCAGCTTCGTGGACCACAACCGCCAGTTGGAGTTCCGGGATGTCTCCTACCTGTGCCAGATACCCCGTATCGCCGCCAACCATAGCATGGTGACCATCAATACCATACTTGCCGTTGACCTCTTGGGACAGGCGGTAATTGACCACATCGGCCCCAACCCCATATCCGGCCCCGGGGGACAGGTGGAGTTCACCATAGGTGCTCATTATTCTCCCGGGGGCCGGTCCGTAACCTGCCTGTTGAGCACCGCTCGGGGTGGTACCGTGTCTCGTATAGTGCCGCAGCTTGAGACGGGGACGGTGGTGCAGCTTCCCATGACCTACATTGACTACTTGGTCACGGAGAACGGTGTGGTTAATCTGGAGGGTAAGAGCCGCAGGGAGAGGGCCGAGGCTGTGATATCGGTGGCACATCCGGACTTCCAGCCCGACCTCCGCCGTGCCGCCCAGCGCTTTTTTTGGCCTTGAGGCGGTGCCACTGAGTACAGGAGCGTAGGGAATGGTCAGCCGTGAATGGCCGGTACGCTTCTCCTGAACTTGACTAAGGCTATCTCCGGGGTGATGTCCTCAAAGTCGGCTATCACCGGCATCTCTACCCTCACCTCGTCTATAGGGCAGCCGACTATGTTGGTCACCATGCGTGGCCCCTCATCAAGCTCCACCACCGCGTATATGTAAGGGGCGTCCTGGCTAAAACCCCGCACGGTGGGGCGGTGCACTATGGTGAATGAGTACACCTTGCCCCGCCCGCTCATATCTACCCATTGCAGGTTGGAGGAGTAGCAGTTGGGACAGAAGGGGCGGGGGAAGAAGATGTGCTCCCCACAGTCTCCACAGCACTGCACCCTGAGAATGTGCTGGCGAGCACCCTCCCAGAAGGGGCGGTTGGTGGCTGTGAGGTGGGGTAGTGGCTTGCTGTACCCTGTTTCGATGCTCATAGGCTGTTACCCAGGATGAGGGATACCTCTTCGCTAATGATGCCCCCGTTGCCGTTTACGAAGGCCAGATCGCAGTTACGTAGCTGGCGTTCCCCGGCCTGTCCACTTAGCTGGCGCACCGCCTCAACGATATGTGAGGCTCCCCCGGCCAGTCCCGGTTGTCCGAAGGAGAGCTGCCCTCCGTGGGTGTTCACCGGGAAGTCCCCTTTGTATGTAAGGTCGTGCTCTTGGACGAAGGGGCCTCCCTGCCCTTTCTCACAGAAACCGGCGTCCTCCAGCGTGATGATGACCATGATGGTGTAGCAGTCGTATATGGAGGCTAGGTCAATATCCCCGGGTGTGACTCCGGCCATCTGGTATGCCTTTTGAGCTGTGACGGCTATGGGGCTCTGGGTGAGGGACGGGGCGCAAGAGATGATGGAGTGGGTCACCTGCTCCCCGAAGCCCAGCAGGTGTATAGGGGGGTGGGGAGTGGAGGTGGCATCCTCGGCCCGGCTTACGACCATAGCTGCAGCCCCACAGCAGGGCATGACTATCTCCAGCAGGTGCAGCGGGTCTACCACAATGGGGGAGCCAAGGACGTCATCTATGGTGATGGGCTTGCCGTAAAAGCTGGCGTTGGGATTGGCGCAGGCGTTGGTGCGCTCGTCTACGGCTACCTTGGCCATCTGTTGCTTGGTGGTGCCGTAATCGTACATGTGGCGCTGGGCGATGAGGCCGTAGCCGGTATTGGCGACTACCGGGCCGTAGGGGGCCTCAAACTCCCTAACCGATAGCCCAGGCGGGGTACGTCCCCGCTGTTGCTGGTAGAAGGTTTTGGGGTCCTGCGCCTCACCTGACAGGCACAGCACATGGCGGCAGGCCCCGGCCTTGATGGCCGCCGCCGCCCGCCACACCGTACCCGCCGCACTAGCCCCGCCCAGATCCACCAGCCCGGCGTATCCCGGCTGCAGCCCCAAGAACTCGGCTACCACTGAGGGCATCACCATGGGGCTCCATGACATCGGCGCCGCTACCACCAGGCCGTCTATGTCCTGGCGTTCTAGCCCGGCGTCCCGCACGGCTTCTACGGCTGCCTGGGCTATAAGCTCCATGGTGGTGCGTCCTCCGGGGTCACGGCTTGGTTTCAGTTCTCCTACGCCGGTGATAGCAGCCGTGCCCTTCAGACTCATTGGTGCCTCCCGCGAAATCAGTGACTGTATTCTAAAGGTGAAAGCGGCCACGGAGGCAAGCCTATTCGCCCAGCGGCAATGGTGGCGATGGCGCTGTGGCTGCCCCGCCAGGATTCGAACCTGGGCTAAAGGATCCAAAGTCCCTTGTGCTACCTCTACACCACGGGGCAGTGTGGGGCAGGCCTCAGCGCAGCCGCCTCATCTCGAAGACCACCGGATTCTCAGCGTCCGGGCAGGCGACGGAACAGGCGTCCTTGTCATCCGACCACGGGAACTCACCGCCGAAGCGTAGCACCCGTACATATGGGAAGCATACTGCCAGGGCGGAGAAACACACCCCACCGGGGCTGTGCGCCTCCACCACCCATGAGTCACCCACCTTGTGGCCCGCGTTACAGGTGCCTGTCTGGGAGAGCACCGTCACCTTCACTGGGGAAGTCTCTGCCACCTTGCTCCTTTCTGTAGCCGGAGAGCGGATGGTGCCGAAGGCCGAATTAGATAGCCACCCTCCCGGCTGATGTCATTATATCTGCGTGAGTGTTGTCTTGTCCAACGGTTTGTATCTGGTGATGTTGGGTGGTGTGGCCCTGTGTCGGCAAATATCCCAAGGTAACTTGAACTTGAGTTGAAAAAAACAAAGGGCGTAAGCCATGACCCGGAAGGGGTGTAAGCTGGAAAAGAGAGGTTAATCATGGTATAAATGCAGTAAAGGGGTGCTCAGTGAGGCAATTGCTCGCAACACTGGTGCTGGCCGCTGCCGTGGTGGTGTTGGCCTCTTGCCAGGGGCCGGCGGGAGAACCCGGACAGCTAGGGCCACAGGGCAGACAAGGGCTGGCGGGATACCTCCCTGTAACCGTGCCGCAGGCGGCCACAGAGAGTATAATATTCGATGTCCGGGGGGTGACTTTCTTGGTGGTGGCAAACGATGCTGCTGGAACAAAGGCAACGGGGGACTACGTTTGCGATGGGGAAGGTGCCCAGGAACAAATACAAGAAGCCAAGGAGGTCAACTGTGGCAAAGCAAAAATATTCCTGCATGAAGTGTAAAGGAACCAAATACCGGGCCGGAGAGCTAAGAACCACAGGGTCTGGCATATCTCGATTCTTCAACATACAAAACCAGAAATATGCCACCGTAGCTTGCGCAGCATGTGGTTATACTGAGCTATATCGGCTGGACGGTAGCGGCATTAGCAACATCATACAAATATTCACCAACTAGGAGTCCCATGGAGGATTACGGAGATTAAAAAGCTTCGTAGTAATGCCAAACGTTAGCAGAAGCTATGAGTTTTGATTAGCAGCTTACTTTCTATAAAAACGTAGGTGGAAAGGAACCAGCTCCTCTTAAAGGGATGCCTCTACTGTCAACAAGAAGTCCGAATAATGCAAGGGCTAAAAAAATGCGGGTGGGGAGAATGCCTAGGCCAGACTTGAGCTCAATCCATAAGCTCTTATCCAACCATGCCGTTCCCGATGGCCTGGTAGCAGTGAGGTTGAGTTCAATGGCAAAGCACCTAATCTTCAAGTCATCGGTCAAGAAAGGGATAGAGATCGTGGTCCCACACGGTGCAGACTTATCGTGGGTGGCAGAGATGACACAGAACAGGATTCCATGGATTAGGAGTGCCCAACAACATGTCAGAGAAGTACGGGGGCT
>JASLXN010000110.1 GCA_030740315.1 Dehalococcoidia bacterium
GTAACGTTCGGTCCTCACCTGCTCGCTTCCGGGGAGCACAGCCTCTCCACGCCCCAGATCAAGAATAATCTGTTTGAGCTCCACCCTTTGGATGATGCCAGTCAGAACATCTCCCTCTTTGGTGTGGAACTCCTCAAATACGGCATTGTGTTCCGCCTCACGCAGCCGCTGAAGCAATACCTGCTTCGCAGTCTGCGCGGCTATGCGTCCGGCACCGGTGGCTATGGAAATCTGCTCCTCCAGAGTATCCCCAACCTGGGCCGCGGGGTCGGAACGGCGGGCATCCTCTAAGGTGAACTCGCTGTCAGGGTCGGTCACCTCCTCCACAACACACCTCTGGAGGAACACTCCCATGTCCCCGGTAGTAGGATTTATCCTCACCACCAACGGCTGGGTGACAGCGACATTGTCCTTTTTTATAGCGGTCGCCATGGCCTGCTCTGCGGTACGCAGCACCACATCCCGAGGCAGTCCCTTCTCAGCCGCCAACAAGTTTATGGCCATCAGCAGCTCGCTTCTCATACGGCTAAAAGCCCCCCTTATATAACAAAAAAGTGGGACTCAGCCCACCCAAACAGGGCAAATTCAATTGCGCTAAGCATAGCACAACCACATGAAAAACACAAGAGTGAGGCCATAATTCTCAATGCCTGCACCCAAATCACGATCCTTCATTTGGCTATGTGCCACGCTAACTATGAGGAGCCGGCACGCGGAGCGCTATCAAGTTATAACGTAACAGTCGGCTCTGCCCGTTACCGACGGTAGCAGGATGAATGCGGGAGCAAAAGTGAACCGCAGTTGGGGCCAGTGACCCCTGGCGAATAGTTGTCCGGGAGGGAATGCTTGCTGATATAGGCGGAGTCAAGGCTGGAGCATGTCCCCAAACTAAAAGGCCGGAGTGAAGTTGGGTTGTATGACATACAGCTTTACTATCAACGCTTCAACCAAAAGGACAAATGACCCGCCAGCCCCTTTGGAGCGAAGAGTCAGTGGAGCTTATCCGCAAAGGAACCAGAAGCTGAAGACCCTCATAGAGAAACAGGCCACCGGCTACGGCCTGATGGACTGGGCTTTCTACACAGGATCCAACGCCAACATGGTCAACACATGAAATGCCACAAGTACTGGGCGGAGGTGGGCACTAATTGCGGTATCTGCATCAGGGTGTGTCTGTTTAACAAGCCGCGGCACTGGAGCCATGATGTGGCCCGCTGGGTTATCGAGAAGGGCAACCGGTAGTGGACACCCTCATAGCCAGGCTGGATGATATCCTATGCTATATGGAGGATTCAAAGGGCAGGAGCACTTCTGAAACGGCAAAGGGGGGCTGAGCGCTGTTTCCACCACGCCGGAGCAGCCGCAGATTAGGCTCTAAAGAGCGTGATATCCGTCTCCCGAAATTTCCCTGCCCAGCCCCGATAGCAATCAGCTATAGGGTTAACAGCTACCCACCAGGCAAAACCGTTGCCAACACCCTTTTCTTGACCCCTATAATTGAATGTGCTATGCTACCCCCTTATGTTAATCGGACTGCTTTCCGATACACATATACCGGAGGCTGGGAGGTCTCTACCTCAATCGGTAAGGGATGCCTTTCAGGGTGTGGATCACATCTTCCACCTGGGGGATATATATGTTTCAGCGGTGCTGGACGAACTGGAGGAGATAGCCCCCCTCTCTGTGGTTAGGGGCGATGACGATATACTACGTGACCCCCGGGTACAGGACAAAATCATCATGGAGCTTGAGGGGCTTAAAGTGGGCCTCATTCACCGCTTCCACGGCCTCTATTTCCTGTGGGGCATGGAGCAGGGTATGGACAACCAGTTCGGCAGCCACATGGATGTGGTGGTCTTTGGCGATACCCACTCAGCTCTGGTGAAGCCTTACAGCAAAAACGGCCTGCAGACACTGCTGGTAAACCCGGGCAGCCCCATGCTGCCCAACTATTTCCACCGCTTGGGAAGCGTGGGCATGCTGGAGATTAAGGAGGGCAAAGCCGAGGCCCGTATAGTGGAGTTGAAATAGAATGCGCATCGGCCTCCTCTCCGATACACATATACCGGAGACCAAGCGCATCTTCCCCAACCCAGTCCTGGATGCCTTCCGGGGGGTGGATCTGATCCTGCATGCCGGCGACATCTACATCCCCTCGGCCCTTGACGAGCTCCAGCAAGTAGCCCCGGTGCTAGCCGCCAGAGGTGACGATGATATGCTGCGAGACCCCCGGGTGAAAGAGCGGCATGTGGTCGAGGTGGGCACCCTCAAGGTTGGCCTGACCCATGTGTTTGAGGGCCTCCATCTCTACTGGGGCCTGGACAAAGCCATGGAGACAGAGTTTGGCGGCCCGGTTAATATCATCGTGTTCGGGCATACCCACTCTCCCCTGGTAAAGAGGGACAACAGCGTCATGCTGGTGAACCCAGGCAGCACCCTGCTACCCCACTACCAGCCGAAGCTGGGAAGCGTGGGCATTCTGGATATTGACGACGGCCGGATTTCCATTAGTCTGGTGGAGTTGAAGTAGGATGCGCATCGGCCTCTTGGCCGATACCCATATACCACATGAGGTGTTGGAGTTGCCCCCCCAGGTCAAAGAGTCCTTCAACGATGTGGATCTCATCCTGCACGGAGGCGATATTTACGAGTTGTCGCTCCTTGATCAGCTTGAAGAGATAGCCCCGGTGCTAGCCGCCAGAGGAAACGGCGATACCAAGCTGCCCGATGACCCCCGCCTGAAAATTGCGCACCTGATAATAGTGGGGGGCCTGTCCCTAGGGCTAGCCCATGCCGTGGAGTACCCCGAGTTGGAATGGTACCCGCTGGAAAAGTCCATGCAGCGGTTCTTTGGGGGCAGAGTGGACATACTGATATGCGGGGACAGTCATGTGCCTGTGGCCGAGGAATGTAAGGGGGTGGTGGTAATCAACCCGGGCAGCCCCAATCTGCCATGGGGGCTGAGGCAGTTGGGCACGGTGGGTTTGCTGCAGGTGGATGACGGCCTGTTAGAGGTCAGGATTATTGACCTGGGCACTGGCACAGACCTCAGCCGATTGACAAAATTTTTCCCGGAGACCTTAACTTAGGTACGCCCTTGCTGAAAGCTAATATTTTGTTCGGGGTAGTATTCCTCACAATGGGGCTAACCCTGGCAATACGGGCCCTGCAATGGGGGGGGGTGTCCCCCACGGCAGGGCTGTTTTTTGGGATTATGCTGGTGGGCGTTGGGGCTCTACGCCTGTGGGCCGGACTGAAGGCGCGCCGCACATGAGGCACCGCTGGCCCGCTGGCCCTGACTACAATAACTTCCGTATGGCAAGCGGCCGCGGTGGGGGAGGCCGGGAGCCGTGGCACCGCAAGCCCGGCGACCGCGTTATCCGCGTCCACCATGTGCGCCCCTACCATATGCGCCGGGTGCTCGGGGTGCCCGCACTCTACAGCGCCGGCTACGGCAATGTAGGCTCCTCCATCTACTACGCCCTGGGAGTAGTGGCCCTTGTGGCCATGGGGGCTACTCCTGTTGCACTGGGCATAGCTGGAGTCCTATTTCTGTTCACGGTCGTCACTTACGCCGAAGGTTCGGCCATGTTCCCCGAAGCGGGCGGCTCGGCCTCTTTCGCCCGCCACGCCTTCAATGACATGGTGGGCTTCATATCCGGCTGGGCGCTTATGCTTAGCTACATCGTCACCATCGCCATCTCGGCCTTTATCATCCCTCCCTATCTGGGACACTTTTACGAACCGTTAAAGACGGATTCGACAATGGGCACCTCTACATCCATGGGAATCGTGTTGTTCCTGATGGTGCTCAACGTTATTGGAGTGAGGGAGACCTCTGTAATCAACATCCTGGCCGCAACTGTAGACATACTCACACAACTCTTTCTCATCGTGCTGGGGTTTATTTTTCTGTTTGACCCCAACCTGCTGATCAGCCGGATTGTAACCTACTGGCCAGGGACAAGCAGCCTTGTCTTCGGCATAGCCCTTGCTGCCCTAGCTTACACGGGCGTAGAGACCGTCTCCCAGATGGCGGAGGAGACCCGGCGGCCTCAAACTCGTGTCCCCCGGGCGCTGATGCTCATGGTGGTAACCGTACTAGTGATGTTCGTAGGCGTAACAATGGTAGCATTCTCCACCATGACCCCAGGGGAGATGGCCACCAACTGGGCCAAGGACCCTATAGCAGGCATAGCCCACTTCCTCCCCCTTGAACTGGCCACCTACGCCCCGGAAGGCCCAGTTGCCAGCGTGGTGTTCGCCTGGTTCGCGGGCGTGCTGCAGCGGGTCTTGCCGCCCATGGTCGCCTTGCTGGCGGGCACCATCCTACTCATAGCCACCAATGCCGGCCTAATAGGTGTCTCCCGCCTGGCTTTCTCGCTGGGCAAACACCACCAACTTCCCAGCACCTTTAGCAAGGTCCACCCACGGTTCAAGACTCCCTATGTAGCCATAATCAGCTTCAGCCTTATAGCCCTGCTTATCCTGGTCCCTGGTCTGTTTCAGCCCCAGTTCCTTACCGCCCTGGGCGCCCTTTACACCTTCGGGTCATTGCTATCATTCTCCATAGCTCACCTCTCCATTCTGGCGCTGCGGGTGAAGCAGCCACAGCTTCCAAGACCGTTTCGCCACGGGCCCGATTTCAAAATAAAAGGAAGGAAAATTCCCATTACCGCTTTACTCGGCTTACTGTCCACCACCGCTATTTGGGCCGTAATAGTCGCCACCCAGCCATACAGCCGGTGGGTGGGCTTAATATGGATGGGTGCAGGGCTTGTCTTCTATGTGCTGTACCGGAAATCAGAGCGGGTATCTCTGTTTTCGACCCCTGAAAAACCCCGGGGACCCCTTTAAAATCATTGCCCAAAAGCGGACTACAGCTTATAATGGTTGGCGATGGTTTCCCAGACTGTGTTGGTTCCCGTAAAAGGGGAGGTTGCTGACGAATCAGCGGTGCGACTGGCCTGTAGTATGGCTCAGAAGAGCAAAGGCAAGGTATATGCCGTTTATGTTATTGAGGTGAAGCGAAGCCTGCCGCTGGAAGCCATAATAGACCCGGAGGTGGAGCGGGGTGAGGCCGTGCTGGACCAGGCGGAGCAGTATGCCGGCGATGCAGACTACGAGGTGGAGACCGAGTTGTTAAAGGCCCGGGAAGTAGGCCCGGCAATCGTGGATGCTGCTGTGGAGAAAGAGGCAACTCTCATAGTAATGGGGATTAACTACAAGCGCAGATTCGGCGAGTTCAGTTTGGGGCGTAATGTGCCCTATGTGCTCAAGAACGCCCCCTGCCGGGTTATTCTGTCCCGGGAACCCATCCCGGAGGTTAAGGGCGGGC
>JASLXN010000111.1:0-2075 GCA_030740315.1 Dehalococcoidia bacterium
GTCTTTGCCTTTACGGTGGATGGAGTGCGCCTGTGTCACTGCGGCGACCTTGGCCATACCCTGACCCCGGAGCAGGCGGCGGAGATAGGGCCTATCGATGTGCTTCTGGTGCCGGTGGGGGGCACATATACCCTGGACGCCGTCGATGCTCTGCACACCGTCTCTTCTCTCAAACCTCGTATGGTCATCCCTATGCATTTCAAGACGCAAGGGTGTGGGCTACCAATCGCTGGTGTGGAGGATTTCATCAAGGGACAGCTAAATGTGCGCCATGTTTCCGCCAGCGAGATAGATATCAATTCCGGCAACCTGTCCCCTGTTTGCCAGACGGCAGTCCTAACGCCGGCTTTATAAGGAAAGAATATGTCAATGGCCCTGACGAACCAGAATACCGTCATGCCACCTTGCCAGGCAACATGCCCCATCCACCAAGATGTCCGGGGCTACCTGGCGGCCATCGCCACGGGGGACTTCAGCCGCTCCCTGGATTTAGTGAAGGAAACCAACCCCCTTCCATCCATCTGCGCTACCATCTGCTCCCACCCCTGTGAGAACGAGTGCCGCCGGGGACAAGCCGATAAAGCTCTTTCCATCCGCGCTTTGAAGCGGGTCGCAGTAGAAAACGGTGGCCCCCTTGCTCCTCCTGCTAAGGCAGCCGCCACGGGGAAGAAGGTTGCCGTTATCGGCTCAGGCCCGGCGGGGCTTACCACCGCACATGATCTGGCTGCTATGGGCCACCAGGTCATCGTATTCGAGAAAGAGGAAGTCCCTGGCGGCGCAGTCATGAACTATATCCCTTTGTATCGCCTCCCACGAGACCTGATCAGCAGGGACATAGCCAACATCCAAGCTCTGGGGGTGGATATCCAGACAGGAAAGGCCCTTGGGAAAGACTTGGCCGTTGACGGGCTTAAACAGCAAGGCTATCAGGCCGTGGTGCTCAGCATGGGGCTTCCGCTCAGCCGGGGCCTCAATATCCCGGGCGCAGATAATGAGGATGTGCTGCTTACCCTACCCTTCCTCAAGGCTGTCAATCACGAGGGCTACCGGCTGCCGGAAGGCAAGACGGTCATAGTAGTCGGGGGCGGCAATGTAGCCATAGATACCGCTCGCGCCGCCTTACGGGCCGGTGCCAAAGCCATCAAGATGGTGTGTCTGGAGTCCTCCGATGAGATGCCGGCCTACCCATGGGAGATAGATGAGGCCGCCGAAGAGGGCATAGAGATGAACTGCTCTTGGGGCCCTAAGCAAATCATCGTCCAGAACGGCAGGGTGTCCGTTCTGGAGTGCATGGGCGTGAAATCTGTCTTTGATGACCAGGGCAGGTTTAACCCCACATTTTACGAGGATCGCTGCACCCTGATTTACGGCGACATCATAATCCTGGCTATCGGCCAGGCCTCTGATGTTTCGTGGCTGCCTCAGCAGGGGGTTGGCTTGAATGAGAGAGGGCAACTTGCCTATGATCCCGACACTATGGCTACCAATAGTGACGGTGTGTTCGCCTGTGGCGAGGTGGTGACCGGTCCCGGCTCAGCGGTACGTTCCATGAGCCAGGGGCGCAAGGCCGCTCTGGCGGTGGATGCCTACCTCCGGGGGGAGCATTTCACTTTTGAAGAGCCTGTCTCTCTGCCTCGGTTAGATGAGGGAGTGAAATCGCATGTGAAGGCCGTGGATAGGAACACGGTGCCCTTAATGGAGGTAGACCGCCGGATATCTTGCTTCGAGTTGGTTGACCTGGGGTACACGGCAGAGATGGGCGTCAAAGAAGCCCGCCGCTGCCTCAACTGCGGCAACGGTGCCCAACTGATAGAGGGGAAATGTGTGGCCTGCCTCACCTGCGTGCGGGTCTGTCCTTATGGAGTCCCGGTGGTTGGGGAGGCCGGTAAGATTGATATACGGGTAGACCAATGTCAGGCCTGCGGTATTTGTGTGGGAGAGTGTCCGGCCAACGCCATCTCCTTCCGCATGGCCGAGGTGGAAGACATTCCCCAACGCCTAGAGGCGGCTTTATCCGGTGGCAACAACAAGAGGGAGGCAGTGTTCTTCTGTGCGTACAATCGCCACTATTTGGG
>JASLXN010000111.1:2085-5295 GCA_030740315.1 Dehalococcoidia bacterium
GTGGACACCATCGGTATGGTAGGTATCCCCTGCCTGGGTAAAATTGATGTCCAGCATATACTGAAGGCAGCCGCCCTGGGGGCAGACCGGGTGTTTCTGGTGGGCTGCACCCAAGAAGACTGCCCTTACCAGAAGAGCCTAGTGTGGGCACAACGGCGAGTTGATACTGCCCGCAACATCCTCCGGGAGGCCGGTCTTGACCATGTATTGGTGGAAATGCTTAGACTGGGGATCCCACAGTTCGGCTCTCTGTCACAGCACCTGGTAGAGGCAGCTCAGCAAGCCGCTCAGAGCGAGGAAAAGAAATGATTAAAGCCAAACATAAACCCATTGAGTCTATTGGGGAGATGGCGGCACCTTACCGCCGTGTGCTGGTGCTGGGCTGTAACACCTGCACGGCAGTTAGCCTTGCGGGTGGAGAGAAAGAGGTTGGCCTGCTGTCCTCCACGCTGCGCCTGCGCAATGCTGGAAAAGGAAAAAATCAGGAATTTCAAGAGTTTGTGGTCAAAAGGCAGTGCGAGATGGAGTTTTTAGAGGAGGCGCGGGAGCTTATACAAGAAACGGATGTTGTGCTCTCCTTGGCCTGCGGTGTGGGCATGAACTGCGTTGCGGATAACTTCCCGGACACGCCTGTCCTACCCGGAAACGATACCGCTTTCCTGGGCCTGTCACCGGAGTTGGGACAGTTTACGGAGCGGTGTGTAGCCTGCGGTGACTGCCTGATTCACCTCACCGGGGGGCTGTGTCCCCTGGCCAGATGCGCAAAACGGCTCCTCAATGGCCCGTGCGGCGGCTCTGAGGAAGGGCACTGCGAGATTTCCCCGGATGTCCCCTGCATCTGGCACAAAATCTATGACCGCATGCGGGCCCTGGGCCAGCTCGACAAACTCAGTGTAGTTGTTCCTGTACGGGAATGGAGCATGAACGACGCTATAGGCCCCCGTTCGTTC
The DNA here is from genome assembly GCA_030740315.1 of Dehalococcoidia bacterium. Classification (GTDB taxonomy): domain Bacteria; phylum Chloroflexota; class Dehalococcoidia; order JACVQG01; family JAHKAY01; genus JASLQE01. The sequence goes on from JASLXN010000111.1 coordinate 3,036, forward strand.
GTCCGAGAGGACCTCACGGTCCAGACAGGCCAAGGGGAGTAGAATGGCCCAATCCCAACAGTTTAAATCCAACAGCAAACTGGAGAAAGTTCTTACACAGGGACACTTTGCCGTAAGCGGTGAAGTAGGCCCGCCCAAAGGCACCGGCGCCGAGGGCATCCGTGAGAAAGGCGCTATGCTCAAGGAATACACTGATGCCCTGAACGTCACGGATAACCAGACGGCGATTGTACGGATGTGCAGTCTTGCTGGTTGCACCGTGCTCAAGCAGGTCGGCGCCGACCCGCTGATGCAGATTGTATGTCGGGACCGCAATCGCTTGGCCATTCAAGCCGATGTACTGGGCGCGGTGGCCCTAGGGATAAACAACTTCCTGTGCCTCTCCGGAGACCACCAAAAGTTCGGCAACCACCCCAACGCCAAGGGCGTCTATGACTTGGACTCCACCCAGCTTATTGCCACCCTGCGACAGATGCGGGACGAGAAGAAGTTCATCTGTGGCGAGGATATCTCGGGTGACATGCCCATGTTCATCGGCGCTGCTGCCAATCCTTATGCCGACCCTTTTGAGTTCCGGGTTACCCGGTTGGCCAAGAAGGTAAACGCCGGGGCGGACTTCATCCAGACCCAAGCAATATACGATATCGACAAGTTCGCCCGCTATATGGAGCTGGTACGGGATATGGGGCTGGACAAGCGCACCCATATCTTGGCGGGCATCATCCCAGTGCGTGCCTCGGGCATGGCTCGCTACATGAAGAATTTTGTCCCCGGCGTGGCCGTTCCCCAGTCTTTAATTGACCGCATGAAGACCGCCGAGGACAAGGGGGGTGAGGATAAAAAGCAGCGGGCAGAGTACGGGCGCGAGGAGGGTATCAGCATCTCTCTGGAGCTTATAGAGCGGGTAAGACAGATACCTGGCGTCCACGGAATACACATCATGGCGGTAAACTGGGAGGAGATAGTGCCGGTACTAGTGGAGAGGGCTGGTCTCTACCCCCGGCCACAGGTATTATGAATCCGGTATAAGGAGCATCTTGACACAACAATCACAGGAGGCCAGAGAAGATTTCGTTGCCCCTATGACAGAGGGAGTCATCAATGATGTCACCTTGGAGGCGTTTCGACGCCGGGTGGGCAGCGATCTGCATATCAGCAATATCTTCAACACGGAGGCCAATAAGGATGCCATCCGCAAGTTCGCTGACGGCATAGGCGATCCCAATCCGTTGTGGCGGGACGATGAGTACGCCGCAGGCACCCGCTACGGAGCTGTAGTAGCGCCCCCTAACTGGTACTATAGCGTCTATCCCACCTGGGTCAGCCAGGGGCTTCCCGGTGTCCATGCCTTTCACTCCGGCAACGACTGGGAGTTCTATAAACCGATACGGCTGAATGATGTTATCCGTCCGGTGGCCACCTTCACCGGGTTTGATGTCAAGGACAGCAAGTTCGCCGGTAAAATGGTCATGGAGTACCAGCGGGCCGAGTTCTTCAACCAGAATGATGAGCTTTTGGCCAAGACGGATCTATGGCTGGTACGGACAGAACGAAAAGCGGCCCGGGACACGGGGAAGTACCATCACATTGAGCTACCACACCCGTGGACGGATGATGAGCTGGAGCGGGTTGAAGAGGACTGCGTTTCAGAGGAGGTACGGGGCTCCAAGACACGTTTCTGGGAGGATGTAGAGGTGGGAGAGAATGTCCCGCCGGTGATAAAGGGCCCTCTGGGCGTGACAGACATGATAGCCTACTGCGCTGGCGCATCCCCTGTACAGCTCTTGGCACATGGTGTGGGCCTGCGCCTCTACCGTCGCCATCCCGCATGGGCCTTCCGCGACCCCAACACCAACGCCTTGGAGCCAACCTCGGGGGCCCACTACACCCCGGGGGCCGCTACGCCCGCCGGGCTGCCATTCCCTTACGATGTGGGCGCTCAGCGCCACTGCTGGATTATCCACCTGCTCACCAACTGGATGGGGGATGAGGGCTGGCTCAAAAAGAACTACGCCGAGTACCGCAAGTTTGTATACTTATCGGATGCCGTATGGATTAGCGGCAAGGTCACCGCCAAGTATGTGGATGATGATGGTGAGCACTGCGTGGACATTGAGCACCATGCCGTGAACCAGAGGGGTGAAGACACTGCTCCCGGTCGCTCCACGGTGGTGCTGCCCAGCAGGGACAAGGGAGTAGGGCCTCTGGACAGCCGCCTGTAGGCTGCAGCAAGGGAGTGTGGTCTCTCCTATAGCTTTTT
>JASLXN010000112.1 GCA_030740315.1 Dehalococcoidia bacterium
AAGACGGCTTCCCGCTCCTCGGTGGCCAGGCCCCCTTTTGGCGGGTCCACCCGGATGACCCGGGCGCCGAAGTCTGAAAGGAACATAACCCCGAAACTGCCGGGATATCCCCGGCACAGGTCAAGCACCGTAATATGGTCTAAAGGTAACAATATTCTTCCTTTCCCTTGCGTAAGCTATCCACAAATATCCGATTGCTCCGAACCGGGATCAGCCCTGGTGGCTTATCCTGTCCAGAAAGGTCTGTATCTGATGGCGTCCGCTTTTAGCCTGGCGGCAATCTCCTGGGAAGACTAGGACTGGGATCTTAGGCCGAAGGCCACCTTTGCCTCTTGCTCGGAAAAGAGTCTTTGCAGGATTCTCAGTTCTACCCCGCTCTCCATCGCGAAAAAACCATAGGGTGGTGTTAAAAGTGCTCATGAAGATCGCGGTATATTTTTACATGCATCCAATGCTCCTTCCCAGGGTTTTAGCCCCTGTGTTTTATGCAGATTGTGGACTTCTGAGGGACATCTGTCAACGAGGCTACTTCATCAACCTAAGGAATTTCAGGTGTGGAACTCCACCACATCGCCGTCCTGCGGCCGATAGCCGCGGGGCACCCGTTGGGCGTCGAACTTGCCCGAACCCCATACTTGGGCGTACTTGAGGCGGCGCCGAAAGTCCTTGTGGATAGAGGCGGCTACCTCCTCTATGGTGCCCCCCCGGCTGAGAATAACTGGCCTGGTCATATCCGCCGGCTGGCCGGGGGTCTTGGTGTACACCCTTAGGATGTCCAGGGAATCGAAGATGAGGCGCCTCAGTCCTTCCATTCCTTGACCGGAGACCGCAGACACAGCCATAACAGGAAAACGGCTATCACACTCCGCCTCAAGGCAGGTAAAGGAATCAGCAGTGCCAGGGAGGTCTGCCTTGGTGCCAACCGCTAGGGCGCAACCGGTGAATACCTCCAGCCGCCGTTTCTCTAAGTCATCTAGCACCTGGGTCAGATGAGATACAGAGTCCAGGCTGAGGTCCACCACAATAAGTGCCAAATCGGCCCTGCGGAGCAAGAGCGACACGCCGGGGCGGGCCTCCTTGAATGTGAGGGCGGGAGCGTCCACAAGCTGAATGGTGATGTTCTCAAACTCCATCATCCCAGGCAGTGGCTCCCGTGTGGTGAAGGGGTATTCCGCAACCCGTGTTGATGCGCTAGTGAGAGCTGCTATAAGCTGGGACTTTCCGGAGTTTGGCAGCCCGGCCAGAACCACCTGCCCGGCACCCTCCCTGCGTACCAGGAAGGGGTCCACCCTTCCCCCAGTGCCCGCGCGGTGTTCTGCCTCCTGGTTGAGTTTGGCCATACGGGTACGCAGGTCGGCCCTCAGTTTGTCGGTGCCCTTGTGCTTAGGCATGATGGCCATCATCTCTTCAAGGGCCTCTAAGCGCTCGGAGACACTCTTGGCCTGACGCAGGCGTTTTTCAGCGTCGTGGTATTGCGGCGGCAGGTTAGCCGGCAACGGTCTTCCCTCCTGCTTGCATTTTAAGGAGGAACCGAGTTGGGTTCAATCAGCGGGGGGACAACTCACGCATCTGGCCCACTGCGGCGGCGGCGCTGCAGAAGCCCATTCCGCCAAGCAGCCCAGACAGGGACTCCTCCATCTCTGTAAACGGGCTGCGGCCCTGGTGGGGCAGGGAGGTACCTACTTGGACGCCGGAGGCCCCTGCCAGCAGGAAGTCCAAGGCATCCTGTCCGGTGCTCACCCCCCCAGAACCAATGATGGGCAGGCGACCGCCGGTAATCTGATGGAAGACGCGCACATTGGCGAGGGCCATATGTTTGATGACGTGGCCAGCCATCTCCCCCAAGCCATCAGGAGTGCGTAAAACGGATTGCCCGCTGGAATCCATGGCCAACGCAGTTCCCGCTGGGGCCACCGCCACTACGAAATCCATACCTGTTTTTGTGGCTGCCCTGGCCATCGCTTCTACATTTAAATAGTCCAGTAAAATGGGCACCTTTACCCCTAACGGTACCGAGACTGTAGACCGTGTCTCCGTCATCATCTGCTCTGAAAGTTTGATGTTATAGCCGATAAATCTGTTATCCGGGGTCGCCCGGCAGGAAAAGTCCAGCAGCACCAGCGTCGCACCGTGATCGGCCACATACCCGGCGGTCTCGGGGAAATCCCCCGCAGTGGCAGCTGAGACGCAGGCCATCACCGGTTTGCCGCCCTGTCGGGCAAGGCCTAGGAGGGTGGCAGCCTCATTTTGGCTGACAGTCCCCAGGCCTGGGGAACGCAGTGAGCCGCCGTGGAACTCATGATAGTAGGGGGCCGGTGGTGTGGGCTGGGGGTGGAGGGAAATGGGTGGGGTTACCACGGCTCCCACTCCAGAGCGGGATAGCGCATCTAACTCGGCGCCGCCCAACCCTCCGGCCTCCGGGGTGTTCATCAGGCAGGGGGTTATTCTGATGCCACTGATGGTGCAGGTAAGATCTACGGCCATGCCCATCCTCCTAATCATGAATTTAGTCCCTTCCCCTCTGCCCGTCAAGCTCGTTTTTGGTTGGGCAATACAGGTGCTCCACTAACGGCTTTGGTGGGGTTGTCAAAGGCGGCGCTGGCACATAGAATGGCTTTAAACCCATGTGAGATGAAAGGAGTGTGGCTGCTTTGGCCAGCGGTTCCAAGGAAGGGTTATTCTATTTTCCCACTAATTATCCGACAGGCTTCTGGGAGCCTGAGAGCTTCGGTCTGAAAGTTGAGGACTGCTACTTCCCCACCGAGGATGGCCTGACCCTCCACGGCTGGCTGGCACTCAGCCCCGGCGCCGAAACCTGTATTCTGTGGAGCCACGGCAATGCCGGCAATCTCAGTGACAGGCTGGAGAACATAATCCGGATGGTGGCCATCGGAGTAAATGTCTTCATCTACGACTACAGGGGATATGGGCGCAGCCAGGGCCGTCCAGAAGAGGATGGCCTGTACCAAGATGGTCGGGCGGCCTATGATTATCTGACCTCCCTTTCTTGGGTGGCCCCGGAGCGGCTTTTTCTGTTCGGCCGCTCTCTGGGTGGGGCCGTGGCTTTAGATACTGCTCTATCTCGTCCACTAGCGGGGCTTATCCTGGAGTCAACCTTCACTTCTGCCAAAGAGCTTTTCGCCCACTGGTATCCAGGCACTGCGCCCGGCCTGCTGGATGGTTTCCGCTTCCCCTCGTTGTGCAAGATAACTAGGCTCGGCGTCCCTCTGCTTGTTATACATGGCGCATACGACGAGCGGGTTCCCCTCAAGCACGGGCTAAAGCTGCTGGCGGCTGCCCCCGGACCCAAGGAGTTCTACCGCATAGACCGCGCTGGGCATAACGACACCTACTTCATCGGCGGCCAAACCTACTTTGACCGTATTGCCGCGTTTATTCGTGAGAACTCCGTGGATATCAAGGCCGGTGGCAGCCGCTTATTAATTTAGACATAAAGGAGTCAGCCATGCTCTCCGCCAGGGAAGAAAAAGTACTGGAGGCGGTCTCTGGGCAGCGTGCCCATGATCATGTTGCGGCCCAGGTAGCGCTGGGGGAGAAGGTGTCCGGCAGCCCACAGGAGCAGCAGGCCGCCCGACTCATCAAAGATGCGCTGTCGCCGTGGGTAGACGCCTGCGATATTGAAGGGGTACCAGCTATCGGGTACCTTCGCAAGAGAGGATTACTCCGCCTCCTCTCTCCAGCTACAATAGATGTGCCTTGCGAGGTAAATCCGCTTTCTGCATCCGGGCGGGGGGAGGTGGTGCTGGTGGGCGGTGGTAATGGCACCCGGGGCGACTATGATCGCGGTGAGGGGTGGGTGGGCAAGGCAGTGCTGGTCACCAACGACGCTGCCCGGCGGGGAGCTATGCTCACTCACCTGGCACTTGAGGCGAAGTATCGTGGGGTGGCCTGCCTGATATATCACCTTCCTGGCATGAGGGAGGATGTAATCCCTATCTGGCCTGTGGATGTGTCACTACCCGTGCTGAGTATCAGCAACCGGGAAGAGGTGCGGCTGCGCCAGCTACTCTCTGAGGGAGTTGAAGTGAGGGTGTCCTTTGAGGCCTGTCTGGAAGAGCACCGGTCCGCCACCTACAATGTAGTGGGCACGGTCTGGGGCAGCCGCTACCCTGAGGAAGTAGTCTACCTGACCGGACACTATGATAGCTGGTTTGTGGGGGCCAACGATAACGCTTCTACGGTAGCCTGTATGCTGGAGGCGGCCCGCACTTTAAAGGAATATCGTCCTCAGCGCACACTGCGTTTTATAGCCTGGGGCTCCGAGGAGTCCGGGGGGCCCATAGGGGAGTGGGGTCTCTACGGCCTGGTGGGCTCATACGGCTACGGACAGAGGCATGCTCAGGAGATGGATGGTGAGGGGCGGGAGGTGGCCGTAGCAATGGTCAACGGCGAGATGCTGGGCTTTACACCCCGGACCCACCTGCAATGTACGCCGGAACTGTTACCCCTGACTCAAAGTGTTGCTGCAGATATGGGGGGGCATCTGCGGGCAAGCGGCCCCTCTCACAACTGGACGCTGAGTGACCACCTGTGTTTCCATGCCATGGGTGTGCCCCTTATATACCTCATCCCCGCCCGTGATCTGGGGTCGGGCCGCCGTTCACCCTACTGGAATGTATACCACACCGCCGACGATAATATGGATATTATGAGTTTGGCCGCATTGGAGGAGAACTCTAGGCTGATGGCTCTTACTATGATGCGGCTGGATCGGGCGGCCAGGCCTTATTCCCTGGACTCCATGGCTCGCACTGTGATGCACGGCGCTGCCCACCTCCCCAACGGGCGAAGGTTGGGCCGCGCCCTGGCCAGCGCCCAACAGCGGTGTAGGGGTAAAGACAGGGCCGAATCCCTAAGGCGCGAGCGGAGGCTTACCGGTCTGCTGAACCGTAGAATATATGTCATGGACAGGCCCTTCGGGCTGAAGTTCCCCCTGATGCTGGAGCGTATATCAAGGCTCCAGGAGGCCGTTCACATCCTGGAGATAGAGGGAGATACGGGGCGGGCGAGATCTGTGCTGGCGTCCTTGGCGGATTTCAGCGTGGCCGACAGCTTTAGCCCGGAGGCGGTGGCAATGATGCAGCAGGTCCGCAGGGATAACTTGGTGCTGAACTCACTGGGACTGATAGAAGAGAACTGGGTGGAGGTGCTGGCCTGCTTTGATAAAAAAAAACCCGTATCCCGCATCGTGGCCGCCCTGAAGGCCAAGATAGAAGACCTCCAGGAGATGCTCAAATTGGAGGCCTTGTCATTGGAGAAGGCC
>JASLXN010000113.1 GCA_030740315.1 Dehalococcoidia bacterium
GGTGCCGTCAAAGGCATCCAGCCCCTGCACCCAGAGCACCAGCCCCTCCCGGCCCAGCAGCCTGACGGTGGTCATCCCGATGGAGTTGGGCCGTGAGTAGTGGCGGGTGGCGAACAGCCCCACTAAAGGTAGGTCCTGCCGACCCCGGGGGTGTACTTTGTAAGGGAACTGGCCGGGTGTCATGTGGTGCATGTAGTAGAGCACCACTATATGGGAGAAATCCTCCACCCCCTTCAGGGCCTCCTCCAAGCCCGGCATGAGGTGGATTTCGGATACCACCTCGGCCCACACTTGGCCCCCGCCGTGGGCTACATCGTTTTTGACGGTCCCCATGGGGTGCATGATGAAATCTTCCATATACGGATACCTCCTAAAGCAGCACCGGTATTTCGGTCTCTATCTACCCGGGAGGCAAAACAAGTCTCTTCCCCAGATCGGGTAGCCTCATACTCAGCCCATTATATACGCTGTGACCCTGGCTCATTCACTCAGCACCGGGGGCTTGAGAGGCGAAGCCGCCCAAAGTAGCTCTAACTGGGTGGGTGGGCACGATGTCTGCAAACAACTGGGAGGTGGTAGAATCAATGGAGTAAGAAGATTCCCCTTAGCTTAACGAAGGAGGCTATATGCAGTATGAGCTCAATGAGGCCCAGCGGGGGGTGCAAGCAAAGGCCCGCCGGGTGGCCCGGGACAAGGTGGCCCCCGGCGCTGACCAGCGTGAAGAGTGTGCTGAAGACCCCCGTGACCTGGTGGACCTGTTTGCCTGCGAGGGGTTTTTCTCCCTGGGGGTGCCCCAGGAGTACGGGGGTGATTCCATGGGGCTGCTGGCACAATGCCTTATGGTGGAGGAGGTGAGCCAGGTGTGCAACAATGCCTCCGCCATCCTTACCCTGGTGAGCCTGGGCGCGGTGCCCATCAAGCTTATGGGCAGCGAGGAGCAGAAGCAACGCTACCTGCCCCGTATCGCCCGTGGGGAGGCCCTGAGCGCTTTCGGCCTGACGGAGCCTGGCTCCGGTCCGATTCCCTTTCCATGAAGACCAAGGCGGTGGTGGAGGGGGAGGGGTATGTGGTCAACGGCCAGAAGTGTTTCATATCCCAGGCGGATGTGGCCCACCTTATGTTGTTATTCGCCCGTACCTCAGAGGGCAAAGGCACTCGGGACATAAGCGCCTTTATGGTGGAGCTGGATCCCGAAAACGGCACCCCAGGCTACCAGGTGGTACGGGCGGAGCGCAAGATGAGCATGAGGGCGGTGCATACATGCCAAATAGTCCTGGATGACTTGCGGCTGCCCGCATCTGCCATACTGGGGAGGGAGGGGCAGGGTTTCTACCTGGCTATGAAGACCCTGGATGAGAGCCGCCTCCCCGTGGCCGCCCAGGGGGTGGGCATTGCCCAGGGTGCGTTGGAAATAGCAGCTGACTACGCCCAGCAGCGAGTGCAGTTCGGCAGCCCCATCTCCGCCTTTCAGGGCATACAGTTCATGATTGCCGATATGGCCACCCAGGTGGAGGCCGCCAGACAGCTCACCTATATGGCTGCATCCCACTATGAGCAGGGAGGTCCGCGGGTGACCATGTACAGTGCTATGGCCAAGCTGCTGTCCAGCGATACCGCTATGAAGGTGACTACGGACGCCGTGCAGGTGCTGGGGGGCTGCGGCTTCACCCAGGAATTCCCGGCGGAGCGGTTGATGCGGGACGCAAAAGCCACTCAAATATATGAAGGCACCAACCAGATACAGCGCATCATTATCGCACGGCGGTATATGGGGGGGGGTGGGTGAGGCTGCTCCCAGCCGTTTCTCGACCTGGAACCGGGTGAGTTTATGGACTGGCACAACGTGCCCCGGCGTCAGTGTGTGATAACTTTGTCTTTCGAGGCCTAATTCGGCATTGGAGATTGGACGGTGAGGTGTTTGGGGACCCGCGATGGGCTCTTGGTGGAAGGCCTGACGGGTAAAGGACACAGTCTGCGTGTGGTAAGCAAAGAGGCCTGAATGTCAGTTGCCGTGCCTCTGGATTGAATAGGCGTGGGCGCATCACCGGTGTTTCACTAAAACAAATTGCTGGTCGCATCCGGAGGGCAATGTCAGCCTCGCCATTCGGAGGAGCCTGGGGCGAGAATATTACGGCTACCGGGTTTTAGCTGATGGCTCCCTTATCCTTGCCCTTGGCTATAGCTTCTTATGGGCAACATAGCCGTATTGTTCGGCTTACACGAACACTAACGGCTGTTATACTGGCGACTGTTTGATGAGCCTCTATTCCTTACACTCAAGTGCAGCTAGGATGGTCCAGTCCCGCCGACCATTTACCGACCGCCCCCCAAGGTATGTTCACTGCTCGGTCAGAACAATACAACCCTCTACTGAGGGTCCTCTAACCCGTCCCCCCATCTGGTTCGATAGCGAAATATACGTCGTTTTGAGACTTAGTTGCCGATGCGGGACATTTTGGTTCCGCAGTTGGGGCAGGTACCCCGGGTGGCCGGACGGCCGTTCTTTAGTGTGACCTTCTCCGGGTTCTTCATCTCCCTCTTGGCGCGACACTTCATGCAGTAAGCCTGTGGCATCTAACCCTCCTGTGCTGAGTTGACTCAAATGTAAGCCTCCCACCGTTATATGTCAAGGTAATGTCAGCTATGCATTGCTACGCAAACTGCAACACCAACCGCCCGTTTGTTGGAGTCATACTTGGTGTTTCTTTCTCTCTCGCTCAGCTTTTTCCGTCTCCAAAAACTCCTTGTATTGAGCCTCCACACGCGCCACTCGTTTCGGGTCTCTCCACGATTGATGTAGTGCTTCCTGCCACTTCGCCCTATCATCCCTCTCTGCTGCTCTCACTAATGCTCCTTGGACATTATCTGGCACTAACTGTCCCTCTGAGTCAAGTTTTGCTTTGAGGTTATATAAGGCAACGGGGATTCGAGCTATACCCTTTCCGTCATATCTCAATCGTGCATCTGCAGCCATATCTCGCCATATTTGGGAGGACGGGGTACGTAAAGCCTCCTGCCCCGATGTGAAACCCCGGTAGTCCATCAGTGCTAAGAGTTGTTGTTTGACACGACGGACCCTGGTAGGGGGCTCAGAAGCGACACGCTCTGCATAGGCGAGGGTCTCTTTCTCCAGGATTTGGTGGTCGGGGTAGACACGATTCACCAGATGGTACTCTTGGGCTTCCCGGGCCGTCAGGCAACGGTGCTCCAGGACAAGCTCATATGCTTTGCGCAGGCCCAAGTCCCACAGTACGCCGCCGCCGCCCGCCAAGCCCCCCCAGAGAAACAGTGCATCCTCCGAAGAGAAGATGACGTCCATCGCTGCGGCTAAGTTCAGCCCTCCATAAATACAATACCCGTGCGCCATAGCTATGGTTGGCTTCGGATTGGTGCGCAATTTATGGAGCGGAAGCCAAGTAATCATGTGGTCGTGCTCTATGTTGTATTGATGCCACACTTCTTTTTCTGAGCCGTAGTCCTTGATAAGCTGCTCAGGCGTTCTCCTGTCTGCTAACATAGGTGCGCCCTCTGGGCTGAGTCCGATAACATCGTCTCCAGCCGAGAAACATTTGCCGTTTCCAGAAACGACGATTACATTGCACTCATCATCCCCGGCAGCGCGGTCGAAGGCATCCTCTACCTCAGCCCACATGGGATGACTGAGGGCATTCATGTAACGGGGTCTATTGAGAATTATTCGGGTCACCCGTCCTGGCTCGTATATAATACCTTGATACTCTGTATGGTCTTTGATCTTGAGAGGGTACCTGTAATGCCTATTCTCTGTATCTGGCCTCACCTGCCCTCCTTTCGGGTCGGTATTTTGGGCTTGGATTGACTATTTCGGCTGTAGTTAGCCGCTATACCCCCTGCTCTCCATATGAACAGGGGTTTACTTTATCAACGACTATGACGATGTTAGGCCGATGCCCCGTGGCCGTCAAGACCTTGAATAGCCCAAAATCGGAGCACCCATTTGAAGGGAATTATACGATGTGCCTACTGCGGTATGCCAATTTGGGCATAGGCATATAAGCATGGCGTCCGTTACTATTTAGAAGGCTACTCCTGGACCTGCCCAGGCTTTAGGCGGATCCGGGTCTGGAGGAGAGGCTGAAGCTGCTGCTCACGATGCTCGATGCGGTTTATGTGGATGCCAAAGAGGACCGATATATCGTGGCGGTGAAGCCCAAACCCGCTTTCAGGCCGGTATTTCAGGTAGCAGTTGCCCGCGAAGGGTCCGGGGTGGTGCTGGTTAACGAGCCTCCGGATGATGACCCGGAGGCCCGTATGTGCTTCTGGTGGAGACGGGGGAGAGTTCATCTCTACCAGGAACACAGATTTATGGTATCGGCCCAGACAGCTTGAGGAAAAGTGCCAAGACTAAGCAGAAACCCTGGAGCAAGATCCGCTCTTAAACACTTGTCCAGTTTTTGGAATCCACCTTAAGGACCTGTGAGGTCAATCAGTCTACCACGCCCGGCCTCCGCCACACATCCTAATACTTCGTTTGAGATACGAGGCCATATTGCTTCGCAGCTGGTGGAGCTAGAGTGGTGTCATCGACTCTGCATTGGGACGATTACTTTCGAGGTTGAGCCAAGCGACTTCCTCAGAAGTCAGCGAGAGATCGGTGGCGTCACGGTTGGCCTTGAACTCTTCGGCGCTGGCGCTTGCGATAATCGGGAACAGATTGAGGGGCTGGCTCATGACATAGGCAATCGCCACCTGCGGCACTGTCAGGCCCTTCTCTTTTCCCATTTGTGCAGCTCGGTCCAGCCGCCGGAAATTCTCCTCCGTCCCAAAGCTACGAAGGCATAGGGAATCGGATCCGGCTTCCACGCTAGTTCGAGAGATGCGACCAGACAGAAAGCCCAGGGACAGGGTGGCCCAGGAGAACACAGGCATCTGCGTTGCGGCATACCATTGGCGGGCTGCCGCCATATTGACGCCCGTTATGCTCAGGGAACCTTCCCATGGCGGTTCCCTCTGCTCCGTGAGGCTGAAATTGGGGCTCGTAGCGCCGAACGGGACAAGTCCGTTCCGTTCAGCGTACGCGTTGGCTTCCTGAATGCGCAAGTGAGTCCAGTTAGATGCACCGATCGCTCGGACGCGACCAGCCTGCAGATGCTCATTGAGGGCTTCCATGATAGGCCCCACAGGTACCGAGGGGTCGTCTCGGTGCAGCAGGTACAGGTCAATACAGTCCACCCCCATCCTCGCGAGCGAG
>JASLXN010000114.1 GCA_030740315.1 Dehalococcoidia bacterium
CGTCCACCGGTGCATCATCGCTGCCTTCGGAAACGATTGGGGGCCACGCCCCGCCGCCGTAGTGTCCAGCAACCAGCCCTGCGATAACAACATGAAGTCTGTGACCCCCATGGTAAAGGCGATGAAAATACCAAACTACTTCCTAGACGGCCCCTACTACCTGGGAGAGAGGGATGTAGAATACTTCGCCCATGAGTTGGAAGATATGGTGGCTTTCTTGGAAGAGACCAGCGGCCGCAGGCTGGACTTGGACTCCCTTGTGGAGACACTGCACCGCTCCCAGCAGATGGTGGAGTTGCACAAGGAGATTTACCGGCTCCGTAGCTCCGTCCCCTCCCCAGTGGTCAACCGTAAGCCCCAACAAATAGCATCCATCATGCGTAGCTTTATGGGCACCCAAGAGGGCCTAGACTACATGACCGTGGTCCGAGATGAAATCAAGGCCATCGTTGAAACAGGCAAGGGTAACGGATGCCCGGAGAATTTCCGCCTGATATCCATATTCGCTCCACCCGCCTATAACTGGAAGATACTCGACTGGATGGAGAGGGAGCGAGGGGCCATGATTGTGAGTGAGCCTCACAGCTCCCACTGGGGGGATGTGAATTGGGACTTCAACCAGCCGATGCTTACCATGGCCAGCAAAGCCCTGGCCAACCCCACCGGTCGCCAGCTTGCCGGACCGCTGGAAACGGGCCTGAAACAGGCCGTACTGAAGGATGCCGAGACGCAGAGAGCAGACGGGGCCATATACTGGGCTGGCACCGGCTGCCGCCAGGGTTGTGCCGCCATACGCACTCTGAAAGACTCCCTGAGGGACAGCTCCGAACTGCCTACCGCGGTGGTGGATATGGACAACTGTGACCCCACCTTTGTGTCAGATGACGAGCTGAAAGACAAGCTAGAGGGCTTCTTCGACCTGCTGGAGAGCCACAAGTAAAACCCGTTATTACCGAATATACCCACGGGGGCTGGCAGCCTCAGGACAGCGGCCAGTTCCCCATAGACGGTGCCGCATGCATGCGCTTGATAAGCTCCTGCTTTAGAAGCTGGAAGCCGTCCCTGAAAGATGCGGACTCCAAAGAATCAGTGGTCATGATAAGAGCATCTTCGTTGTTATCGGTGTAGTAACCCCGCCTCACTCCGGACTGATGGAAGCCGTACTTCTCATACAAGGCCTGCGCATCGGTATTGGTTGCCCTTACCTCCAGGGTCACTACCCTTGCCCGCAGGGCCACAGCCATCTCGATGCTGGCATGCAGCAGCATCTCGCCCAGCCCCAGTCGCCGGTGGCTTCTTCTCACAGCAATAGTGGTAATATGCGCCTCGTCATACAAGAGCCAGAAACCCACCACCCCCACGATGAACGGCTGGTCGCTGTGGTTGTGTTGAGGCCTATGGCGACTCCAACACAGCAGATGTCCGACTCTGCTCAGCAGCGGCAACGCCCCTCGGCGAGGGGGAGGGTCCCACCGGTGTCCCTCTTGCCACGCCACCAGATAGTGCGCCATCTTGTTGCCCAACTCCCGCTTGAAAGGCGTGGGTGGCCATTGGGTAGGAAAAGCTTCCCGTTCAATCTCCACCGCTTGAGAGAGGTCTTCTATATGCATGGGCCGGACACTGAAGACTGTCATAGTTTTCTAGTTGGGTTTGATTTTAGCACAGGTGTCCAGCCCTAACCATATTCGCCTCCTATGCGTTTTATACTAAAAAGGCATGGGCAACTACATTAATCGAGGTACGGACATTGTCGGAATCGGACTTGCTAGTCAGAGTTCACCACGGGGAGTTCCAAGCCTGGGCTGAAATATATAAGGATAATGGGGCACCTGAAGAAATGGTTCATCCTGTCTATTGAGGGGCTACATTACGAGCTACTATCGCAGTGCCCTCATCACGCATCGGCAAACTCGATAGCCGCTCTTGAAGGCTGTAGATGCACCCGCAGTATTTCTGCCGGTAGAGGCCGTGCTGCCGGGCGAGCTGGCGGCCCCGCTGATAGCTAGGGCGCAGGTCCCGGTACAGGAAACGCACCTTGTGTTCACGGGAGGCCTCTTCCGCCACCCCCCGCAGCAACTCCTGCTCCTGGTAGGGGCTGATTAGCAGGGTGGTGGAAAAGGCGTCAAAACCCCCCTCCCGGGCGGCCCGGGCCGTCTCCTCCAGCCGCAGTGAGAAACAATGTGCGCACCGATCCGCACGGTTCCTACCAACAACCCGAAAATAATCGGATACCTGCCCCTCCCGTAAGTCGAGGGGCAACTCAAGGGTACGAGCCAGGCCCTGCATCACGTCCCGGCGTTTTATAAACTCCGCTTTCGGATGTATGTTAGGATTGTACCACAGCGCTGCCACCTCCAGCCCCTCACTGCGCCATTCCTCCACTGTATAGGCAGCACAGGGGCCACAGCAGGTGTGGAGCAGAAGGTTAGCCATAACCGGCCTACAGCCCTACAGCAGGCTGCCCTGCTGCCCCTTCTTGTGTGAGAGGCCCAGGTGCTCATAGGCCAGATGGGTGGCAGTGCGTCCCCGGGAGGTACGCTCCAGGAAACCAAGCTGGAGCAGGTACGGCTCGTAGATGTCCATGATGGTGTCCGGCTCCTCGCTGATGGCGGCGGCGATAGTATCCAACCCCACCGGGCCACCGTTGAATTTTTCTATAATGGCGCGCAGCACTCGGTGGTCTATCTCATCCAGACCGGACTGGTCCACCTCAAGCTGCAGCAGAGCCACCACGGCCACATCCCTGGTTATCACGCCTTCGGCCCGAACCTGGGCGAAGTCTCGCACTCGCTTCAGTAGGCGGTTGGCCACACGGGGGGTGCCCCGGGAACGTCGAGCTATCTCCACCAGTCCCTCCGCCTCCACATCCACTTTGAGCACCGCCGCCGAGCGACGCACGATATCCTCCATGGCAGCCAGGTCATAGAAGTCCAGTCGGTATACAGCGCCAAAGCGGTCCCGCAATGGTGCGCTGAGCAGCGCGAATCGGGTGGTGGCCCCCACCAGGGTGAAAGGAGGCAGCGGAAGGCGTATCTCCCGTGCCCCCGGCCCTTTGCCCAAGGTGAGGTCCAAGACGAACTCCTCCATGGCCGAATACAGCCGCTCTTGGGCCGGCTTGCCCAAGCGGTGTATCTCGTCTATAAACAACACATCCCCCCTCTGAAGGGTGGTTATGATGGCCGCCAGGTCTCCAGGACGCTCAATAGCGGGTCCGGAGGTTACCCTTATGTCCACCTCCATTTCGGCGGCCACTATGTGGCCCAGGGTGGTCTTGCCCAGACCTGGTGGCCCGTACAGGAGCATGTGGTCCAGTGGCTCCCTCCGCCCTCGGGCGGCGTCCATAGCGATGGACACAGTCTCCTTAACCTTGCCCTGGCCAATAAACTCGCTGAGTCGCCGAGGCCGCAACGTGGTATCCAAGGAGTTGTCCTCAGTGCTGCCCTTGGCCGATACCAGTCTTTCCATACCTGGATTATAGCATACAGCCGGTATCAGCCTTAAGAATCAGCCCCACCTATCAAGACCCTCGCACCTTGACACCGAGGGGTGCCCGTTTTAACATCAGTAAAGAACGCCTTTTTCAACGAGGGAGTCCCTATGGCCAGAAGCAAAAAGGACTGGGAAGACGAGTGCCTGAAGCCAGCCCTTAAACGCCCGCTGCGGCAGGAGTCCTTCGCCACCCCTTCTGGCATCCCGGTGGATACCGTCTATACCTTGGACGATGCCGACGACTGCTACGAAGAAAGCCTAGGCTACCCAGGAGAATATCCCTACACCCGCGGCATTCAGCCCACCATGTACCGGGGCCGCCTGTGGACCATGCGCCAATACGCCGGGTTCGGCTCTGCCGAGGAGTCCAACCGCCGCTACCGGTACCTGCTGGACCAGGGCCAGACCGGTCTATCGGTGGCCTTTGACCTCCCCACCCAAATAGGTTACGACTCCGACGAGCCCGCCTCTGCGGGCGAGGTGGGCAAGGTAGGTGTTCCCATCAGTTCAATAGAGGATATGGAGACTCTCTTCCGGGACATCCCCCTAGACAAGGTTTCCACCTCCATGACCATCAACGCCACCGCCCCCATACTACTGGCTATGTATATAGCTCTGGCCAGACGGCGCGGGCTGGAGCTAAAGGGGCTGGACGGCACCGTGCAGAACGATGTCCTCAAGGAGTACATCGCCCGCGGCACTCATATTTTCCCCCCCCGTCCCTCCATGCGCCTGACCACAGACATATTCGACTATTGCAGCCGCGAGGCGCCCCGGTGGAACACCATCAGCATAAGCGGCTATCATATCCGGGAGGCAGGCTCCACCGCCACCCAGGAGGTGGCCTTCACACTGGGCAACGCCATGGCCTATGTACAGGGGGCCGTGGACCGCGGGCTGGATGTGGACAGCTTCGCCGGACGGCTCTCCTTCTTCTTCGCCTGCCACAACAACTTTATTGAAGAGATAGCCAAATTCCGGGCGGCCCGGCGCATGTGGGCCAAAATCATACGGGAGCACTTCGGCGCTAAAGACCCTCGCTCCTGGACAATGCGCTTCCATACCCAGACCGGCGGCGTGACCCTAACCGCCCAGCAGCCCCTGAACAATGTGGTCCGCACCACTATCCAGGCCCTGGCCGCCGTACTGGGCGGCACACAGTCATTGCACACCAACTCCTGGGACGAGGCCTACGCCCCACCCAGCGAGGAAGCTGTCACCATCGCCCTTAGGACACAGCAGGTGATTGCCCATGAGAGCGGCGTGGCCGATATAGCCGACCCACTGGGTGGCTCGTTCTTCTTAGAGGCCCTCACCAGTACCATCGAAAAAGAGGCATTTGCATACATAGACAAGATTCATGCCCTGGGCGGTGCAGTGACCGCTATTGAGCAGGGGTTCCAGCAGAAGGAGATACAAGACTCCTCCTACACCCACCAGCAGCAGGTGGAATCGGGCCAGCGGGTTCAGGTGGGTGTCAACCAGTTCGTAACCGCGCAACCGGCGGTTGCCGGCCTGCTCAAGATGGACCCGGAAAAGGCCCACTCCCAGATACAGCGGCTCCGTGACCTACGGGAGCGCCGTAGCCAGGCCGCAGTATCCGGTTCCCTTCAAAAGATAGAGTCCACCGCCCGCACCGATCAAAACCTGATGCCCGCCCTGGTGGAGGCGGTGGAGGTTGGGGCCACCCTGGGCGAAATCTGCGGCGTGCTGCGCCAGGTGTTCGGCACGCA
>JASLXN010000115.1:0-4920 GCA_030740315.1 Dehalococcoidia bacterium
TGTGGCAGTGTATGCACTTATCGGCTTTGGCACGGGAGCTACTTTCACCGTACCTTCAGCTACCATCCAACGCTGGTTTCAGAAGAGGCGCGGCCTGATGATAGGGATAGTGGTATCCGGCGCGGGGACAGGTGGCTTCTTTGCCCCTATCGCCGAACGGTGGATTGCCAGCTATGGCTGGCAGGACGCTTTTCGCCTACTGGGAATACTCTTCGGAACGGCGCTGGCGTTGGCCACGTTGGGGGCATTGAATACACCCAACCGACTGGGACTTCACCCATATGGGTGGAGGACGGAGACGGCATCGGCGGGGTCAAGTCCAAGCACCGGATTTACCGCTGGGGAGGTTTATCGCCTCCCAGTGTTCTGGGGGCTGCTGGCCATAATCGTGCTCACCATGTCACCATACTTATTTGTCACTGCACACATGGCACCGCTGTCCACCGGCAGAGGGATTACCGCATCTCAGGCAGCGTGGGCGGTGATGCTGATGGCGGTCTTAGCCGGCGTGGGGAAGGTATCGCTGGGAGCGGTGGCGGACCGTATCGGTTGGCTGAGGGGGGCAGCCATAGCTGTCTTCATCAATGCGGCAGCGGTGCTATGGCTGATGATGGCTGACAACCCGTTCACGATATACGGCTTTGCCATTGTTTTCGGCGTTTTTATCGGCGGCGCTATAGTGTTTCTCATGGGCTCCGTCTCTGTTTTCTTCGGCACGCGGTCACTGGCGGAGCTCCTGGGCTATTTCATTGGGGCCGAGGTGCTGTTGGGGGCCGTATTCTCCCTAGTTGCCGGGGTGGTCTTTGACTGGACAGGAAGCTACTTGATACCCCTTGCAGTAACCTTAGCCTCATTCGTGTCAGCGGGAGCCCTTGCCTTGTTAATCAGACCCCCAGTATGGGAAAATGCCGTGGACGAAGAGACCTCATGACCGAGGGCCTGCTGAGGGCATGACCAATTTCCCCCGGGCTGGAAAAAGACGGGATGAAATGGCAGTTTATTTCCCTTTTGCCCTCACCAGTTTTATCTCCAGGATGCCGTTTCTATATGTGGTCTCAAACTCATCTTTGACCGAGTAGTCCAACTCTATTTCTTTATGATACTTGTGAGTGGAATTGCGGGCTGAGATAGTCAGCTTTTTCCCTGCGGCGAATGTTTCTATGTCTTTGTTATCCGCCCCAGATAGCTCAGCAATCACCGCCAGGCGGTCCCCCTCGTATATGACATCCATACGGTTGCATTACGAAATATGGGCGATGCTCTCCGCAAGAAGCCATAGCAATGGCGCAGGTTCAAGAGAGTCGGCTGAAGACGAGTCCTGGCCTGATGTTGCCCGGTGTTGACGGTAGGTCTTCCTTCTGCTACTTTTTGGCTAAATCAATCTCGGCCGTTAGCATGCGCCATGCCCATATAGGAGGAGATGTACCATGGAATTAGACCCGGCCTCGTTGGACCAGAGGGAGTCCTACCAGCTACTTATTTCCGCTATTGTGCCCCGGCCTATCGCCCTAGTAGCAACTATAAGTGAGGACGGTGTTGCCAACTTGGCACCGTTCAGTTTTTTCACCGGTGTCTGTTCCAAGCCCCCTATGGTCGGCCTCAGCGTCGTCCGGCGCAGGGGGGAGAAGAAGGATACCCTACGCAATATTGAGGCCAACAGCGAGTTCGTGGTCAATGTAGTCAGCGCTGGCATGGCACAAGCCATGAACCAGACCGCTGCCGACTACGCCCCGGAGGTTGACGAGTTCTCCGCTGCCGGTCTGACGCAGGTGGCCAGCCTGCGGGTGCGGCCCTCCCGGGCGGGTGAGTCCCTCATAAGCTTGGAGTGCCGGTTGGTGGAGATAAAGGATTTCGGGAAGATGCCCTATATCTCCAGCTTCGTCATCGGGGAGGTAGTGCAGTTCCACCTCAAAGATGCGGTATATGAGGACGGGGTGGTGGACTTCGGTATGCTAAATGCCGTGGGGAGGATGGGGAGGGATCTCTACTGTCACACCGGGGATGTCTTCGAGATGAATCGGCCCAGGATGGACGAGTAGTCTGCTGCCAGGCAACGGTTCTGTCCCGTGCAGCCCTTATTCTTCCCACCCGCCCAGCGGTGTTACCCGCGGGGCTTCGTCCTCAGGGCCCCAAAGGGGTTCGTGAGCATAGCCTCCGAGCCTTTTCAACGGATAGGAGGGCAAAGACATGTGGGCTAAACGACCTCTGAGTAAAGGATAGCTCTGTGAACAGAGGTGGCCCGGACGGGAACTTAGGACCTGCGATGAAGTATACTCCGGGCGAGGCTAACAGTCGGAAGCAACCCATTTTCTATGGCTGGTTAATAGTGGCCGTAGCAACGGTAGCCATGTTCGCCAGCGGCCCCGCGCAGGCATCGGTGCTATCCGTTTTTGTGGACCCCATTGCGCGGGAGTTGGGGTGGTCTCGCACACTAATATCCGGGGGCGTCAGTGTGGGCACGGTGCTGGCAGCGGCGGCCGTGGTGCCCACTGGACCGCTATTGGACCGCTACGGGACCCGTATAGTCATTCCGGCAGCCGGGGCGTTGCTGGGACTGGCAGCCATAGGAATGTCACTGGTTACCACACCGCTGTCCTTTTATATTCTCATGGCCCTTATTCGGTTCACCGGCATCGGGGTGCTGATGATGGCCAGCACAGTCGCCGCCGCCAACTGGTTCATACACAAACGGGGAAGGGCAACCGCCTTCACCATAGTCGGCATGGCCGCAGGCATCGGCGTAGCCCCGCCGGTAGCGCAGTTCATAATCCAAGTCTACGATTGGCGCACTGCCTGGACTGTCTTCGGCATAGCCATCTGGCTCCTGGTGGTTCTGCCTGGGGTAATATTCCTGAGGCGCCGTCCGGAGGATATGGGACTCTACACGGATGGCGTTGAGCCGGGCGTAGGTGGCGATGGGGAGCACCCAGAGGTGCGCAAAGAGCCGGAGTGGCGTTTCCGCGAGGTAGTCCGTACCCGTGCACTGTGGTTGCTGCTGCCGGCCGTGCTGGTGTCAGGGGTGACCGCCGGCGGTGTGACTTTTCACCAGGTGCCGTTTTTGCTGGGACAGGGCATGTCCCCCCTTTCCGCAGCCGGAGTTGTAAGCCTCTATGCCCTATTTGTGGCTGCGGGGAGCTTGCTCTCCGGTGTAGCTGCAGATAGGGTGCCTGTGCGCTTTGGGCTGGTGGCCTGCCTAGCGGCCGGGGGTGTGGCCATCGTGGCCCTGTTGGTGGCCCAGCCGGCAACGATATTCCTCTACTCTTTACTTTACGGAGTCAGCGTTGGAGGCAGGCAGACATTGGAGCCGGTGATGTGGGCCAACTACTACGGGCGCTCATCGCTGGGCACCATCCGGGGCGTGGCCTGGCCAGTCCAAATAATGGGCTTTGCCGCCGGGCCGGTGATTGCGGGCATGGCGTATGACCTAGTGGGGGACTACCTTTGGGTCTTCGGGGTGTTTGCGGTCTCATCGCTGGGTTCCGCCCTGCTGGTACTGCTGGCCAAACCCCCAGTTAAGGTTGCGGTGGCGGGGGCGGCTTGAGGCACACAACTCATTCCCCTTTCAGGGAGAAGCACTGGGGAGGCCGATGTGCGGTTAGAGCGCTTCTTCGGATTCCCTGTCTATTCCAAACCGCAGTAATTGGGTGGCCCGAAGCATGCTTTCTTGGGCTTCCTCACCCACCTTGTATTTAGCGTCCACCAATTCTCTCAACTCATCGTGTTTCTGGCAACGGAGGTCTAAATGTTTCTGGAACGGGGCATTAAAGGCTGACAACTCCCGTAGCTTCTGCTCCGACTGCTTGTTTTGGCCTCTACCTCCTAGCACGCCTGTTGCTCCTCCGTGAAAGCCACCGATATCCTCCACTGGTGGCTGAATAATTCCTTCCGCGTTCGTGTCCCCCTTAAAAGCCTGCCGTACCTCATATTGGAAATCATAGCGAGCGCTGTCCGCTCCCAACCGTACCGATGCATGTGCATTATAAAATAGTATTTTGTGCTGTGATTCACACAATCATCCTTACAGGCGTGGGCCGGTGGTATGCCCCCCAAATAATAACTCTCGTACGTGCGGGAGGGAAGGACAATCGTCGCTAAACGGCCTCCCCATCCATCAGTTTGACCGATTCCGCCTGCTGGTATAACATAGGCTCACCACTACGGAGGCTGACCAATGGCTGGACACACACACCTTGATATCTTTTTTGACTTTCTGTGCCCTTTCGTATATCGGGCCGCAACCTGGCTGGACAGGGTGTGGGAGGGGAGTGACAACGAACTGAGTATACGCTGGAGGTATTATAGCCTGGAGCAGGCGAACAGCCAGGAAGGCCCCGGATGGAAACTCTGGGAGCAGCCAGATGACTACCCCAGCAGAGGGCTGTGGGCCTTCCGGGCCGCCGAGGCCGCCCGCTGCCAGGGCAAGGATGCTTTCAACCGTTTCCACTCCACCCTGCTCCGTGCCCGCCACCAACAGGGCAAAGATCTGTCCGACCGCAATGTGCTGGCGGAGGTGGCCTCCGGGGTGGGACTGGATATGCCCCGGTTCCAAGAGGACCTAAAACGGCGAGAGTTGCTGTCCAGCCTGGCAGAGGACCACCGAACCGCCGTAGAGGAGTTCGGCGTTTTCGGCACCCCTACCGTTGTGTTCCCCGGTGGCAGAGCCGTTTTCATCAAGCTGACCGAGGTGCCGCCCGCCGGCGATGCGCTGGCCCTGTTCCACGAACTTATGCAGATATCCACAGTGCGAACCTATGTCCTTGAGATAAAGAGGCCCCAGCGCCCTAAGAAGGGCTGATGGTACCCAATAGCTTTAGGAGGTGAGTTTTGGAACTGAAAGGTTTCCTGGAAGCCACGCTAAATGACCTGCAGGGAAGGCTGAACACCTACCTGGATGGCCTGACCGCGGAGGAGTTGGCTTGG
>JASLXN010000115.1:4930-5190 GCA_030740315.1 Dehalococcoidia bacterium
CCGGAAAGTCACGGCATCGGCTTCACCCTTTGGCACATCTACCGGGTGGAGGACTTCTGGTTCCAACGGTTTGTCCAGAGCCAAGCGGAGCTGTACGAGAGCGAGGGGTGGCGGGAGAAGCTGGGCACACCGCCAAAGGACATGGGCTACCAGTATACAGTGGAGCAGATAGCCGGCTTCCAGCCCCCTCCCTTAGAGACAATCCAGGAATACGGCAAATCCGTACGCCAACACACCTTGGAGTTTCTTAGACAGCTCCC
>JASLXN010000116.1 GCA_030740315.1 Dehalococcoidia bacterium
TCCTCCAAGAGGGAGCTGTGGGCCGGGCACGCCGTCACTACTCAAACCTCCGGTGATAAGGAAGCTGCCCGTTACTTCCGGACGAGTGGTCAGGGTTTTACGCTACAGCACCCTTATCCCTTAGTGAAGCTATCTCCTGCTCACTGAAGCCGAGGCCAGACAGGATTTCGCCTGTGTGCTCACCCAACGGCACACCAACGCTGCGGATGCTGCCCGGTGTTTCTGAGAGCTTGATGGGTATACCCACCTGTTTCACCTTCCCCAGCCTGGGGTGGTCAACCTCCACCATCATCTGGCGGTGGAGCACCTGCGGGTCCTTAAAGGTTTCATCTATATTGAGCACGGGGCCAGTACAGGCTTCTTTGTCCCGCAGGTAGTCCGCCCACTCGTCCCGGGTGCGGGTAAGGAATATGGAGGAAAGCTCGGAGATAACCCACTGCCGCTCTTCAAGGGTCTCCGGATTGTGTAGAGGGATTAGGTCTTCCCGGCCCAGTGCCCGGCACAAGTTGGCCCAAAGGTGAGGCTCGGCACAACCCAGTGAGAAGTACTCCCCGTCCTTGCACAAGTAAACATTCCCCCAGGCGACGGCCCCCGTGGTATGGGTTTCCCCCCGTTTGGGCACACGCCCGCTGGTGAAGTAAAAGGAGGCATCATAGGATAGCAACGATATTACCGTATCTATATATGAGATATCCACTATCTGGCCCTGGCCCGTCCGTTCCCGCGCCTGGATGGCAAGGAGGACGCCAATAGCGCCGTGAAGACCGGCCCCGGCCATATCGGCCAGCAGGTTGCTGGGTAAGTATGGAGGGCCGTCCTTGGCCCCCACCAGACTCAGGGCGCCGGCGATGGCGATATAGTTCATGTCATGGGCAGGGACACTGGCATACGGGCCATCGGGTCCGTAGCCGGTCTCAGAACAGTATATAAGTCGGGGATTGAGCTTCCTCAGCGTCTCATAGTCCACTCCCAGCTTCTTCATGACACCGGGGCGGAACCCCTCTATAACCACATCGGCCCGCTTCACCAGCCGGTAAAACGCCTCCCGGCCCGCCTCGTCCCTCAGGTTGATTACTATACTCTTCTTGTTGCGGTCTGGTGCGAAGTGAGCAGCAAACTCCTCGCTGTGGGTATCTATATATGGTATGGGAAACTCAGTGCCAGGCGGGTCAACCTTGATAACATCGGCACCGAAATCCCCTAAAAACATAGCGGAATAGGCCCCCGGATAGCGGCGGGCCAAGTCCAATACAAGTATGCCTTCCAGAGCATTCATCGTGCGGTCCCCTTTCGCAGGTAATATATCCGTGCCCCTCACCACAGCCTGCACACACTCTACCATCCAGGGCCGTAGCGGTAAAGCTAATCGCCACCCTACAACCCCCTGACCGGGTATCCACAAATGCCAAGCCCTTTAGCAGACTCCTGAAAACAGGGTGTTCCTGACATTATGCCTGCTGCATTACCTGTGCATAACGACACTCTATTGGTTATATTTGTTACATGAATCATTGGGCCAGAAACAGTAAGCTACGGGGCTTCATAGCCGGGTCGCTCGCCAACGCAGCGGCGGGACTGCTCTCCGTAGCCCTGGGCCTACTGCTGGGAGTGCCTTCGCCGCCGCAGCTCATCCAGGAGATGGTCACATCCCTGATGCCTGCGGCGATCGCCGCAGGCATCATCGGCACCTTCCAGGAGGCCACTAGGCCCCTTATCCTCTCCATGATAGCCGCGGGGTGGATAGGGAGTGGAGGGCTGGTAGGAACGGCCGCCAGCCGCCTGCACCGCCCCACCCATGGAATGATGTTCCCTTTGGCTATGGGACTGGCGCTCTGGCTGTCAGCGGTGATGGTGCTGCTGCCCATCCTGAGCCAGGGCTTTTTCGGAGTCTCTACCCCCGCCGGCGCCGCCAAGCATTCCCTACTCTGGCTACTGGTTGCAGCCTCATATGTAATATTGTTGGAGGCGTTCACCACCTCCAGGCTAACTTTGCCCGTCCCCGTTTTGCATGATGCCCAGGTGGCCGCCGCCGACCGGGGGCGGCGTCGCTTGGTCCTGCGTCTGGCAATGGGCGCAGCGGGAGTTGCCGTGGCCGCGTCGCTGGGAAGGTGGATGTGGACACTGGCCAGCCTGCCCAGTGCCAGGTCCGGGGAGATGACGCCGGAGGTTACCCCTACCGGGAACTTCTACGCTGTCTCCAAGAATTTCCTTGACCCGGATGTAAACGAGGCCCAGTGGAACCTGGAGATTGTAGGCCTGGTGGAACGGCCCCTGATTCTCAGCTATCGAGAGCTGCTGGAGTTGCCCAGCACAGAGCAGCACCTCACCCTGATGTGCATCAGCAACGAGGTGGGCGGCGACCTAGTGGGCACCGCCCTGTGGAAAGGGGTGCGCCTGGCCGACCTCTTGGCCAGGGCCGATGTCAGACCCAGCACTACCAAGGTGGTACTTACCGGAGATGATGACTACTCCGACAGCTTCCCCTTAGAGAAGGCCCAGGAGCCGAACACGCTGCTGGCCTACCACATGAACGGCGCACCACTCTCCTCCACCCACGGCTTCCCTCTACGCGCCCTGGTGCCAAACATCTATGGTATGAAGAATGTTAAGTGGCTCAAGCGTATTGAGGCGGTGGACTACGATTTCAAGGGCTACTGGCAGCAGCGGGGTTGGAGTGATGAGGCGATAATCCAGACCACCTCTCGCATGGACCTGCCCCACCCCGGTGAACAGTCCCAGAAGGAGGCGTCAATCATGGGCGGGATAGCATTTGCCGGTAGCCGAGGCATTACACGGGTAGAGGTGAGCACTGACTATGGGGAAACATGGTTGCCCGCCGAGGTAAAGGATGCGCTGTCCACCAATACCTGGGTGCTGTGGCTCCGTAAGTGGGAACCCACCCCCGGCCGCCACGACTTACTGGTGCGGGCCGCCGACGGTAACGGAGAGCTACAGATCGAAGAGAGGCGCCGCACAGCCCCGGGCGGCGCTGCCGGCTACGACCTTGTGCCGGTCCGCATCGTGCCGCACTCAAGCTGACTGCTGCATCGCCGCATATTTGACGATAATGAGATTCTTAGCTGTTCTCAAAATGACATCAGCATGTTGTCACCTTGTCCGAAAGACTCCGGAGTCCTCCGGAGAGCGGAGTGAATGGTATCTGGTATGCAGATTATAACCCTGGTTTCCGAAACGATGTTGTAGGGGCAGGGCTTGCCCTGCCCTCAGCGGGGGGCTGGGGGGCGAAGATCCCCATATAATCTACCTGGTTGTGTGGGCGAGACTAATGATAGCCGTCGGGCAACAGAGGGGCAGGGCGGAAAGCATAGCGCCTGTCACTTCAGTCCCTCAATAGCCGACCGCTGGACTTGAAGAAGTTCGCCTATACCTCTCCCCGCCAAGGAAAGTAGAGAGTCCAGGGTGGCCCTGGGGAAGGGGCGGCCCTCAGCGGTGCCCTGCACCTCCACCATGTCCCCCTGGTTGGTCATTACGATGTTGAAGTCCACATCGGCTCGGGAGTCCTCGTCGTAGCACAGGTCCAGCATCGGCTCCCCCGCCACCACCCCCACGCTCACCGCCGCCACTGACCCGCGAAGCGGGGAGCCTTTGAGGAATCCCGTGCGCAACATACCCTGTACTGCCTGATAGAGGGCCACATAAGCGCCGGTGATGGAGGCACAGCGGGTACCTCCGTCGGCCTGGATAACATCGCAGTCCACTACCAAGGTCATCTCACCCAGCACCTTCATATCCACCACTGACCTCAGGGAGCGCCCGATGAGCCGTTGTATCTCTTGTGACCGGGGTGACACTCCCCGGTTGTTGCGGGTGTGGGTGGCGCGGGGCAGCATACTGTATTCAGCCGTGACCCATCCATTTCCGCTGCCCCTGCTAATAAAGGATGGAATCCTCTCCTGCACGGATACCGTACATACCACACGGGTAAGGCCCATCTCAATGAGCACCGAGCCTTCGGCGAAGGAGAGGAAACCGGGCGTAACTTTCACCGGGCGCAACTCATCGCCATGACGGCCGTCTATACGGGGCATCTGTCTCCTTTCCGAGCAAGGAAAGACATCATCGCAAGCTATCCAGAAAGCCCTCTGAGGAAGGCTACCAACCGGCCCCTGGGGACTGGCTCCTGCTGGCTGTTTCTCATATTCCGCACCATGAGGATGCCGCTCCTGAGCTCATCGCCGCCCAGTATGATGGCCCGATTCATCCCCTGGGCATCAGCCTGGCGTAGTTGGGACTTGAGGCTCCGGCCACCCACGGCGGCCACCGCCTCCACCCCACCGCGGCGTAGCTCCGCCAGCAGTCGGAATGCTTCCTCCCTGGCCTCTTCCAAATAGCACACGTAAATCCGCGGCCCCGATGCCGCCGGTAGGGCAGCGCCCTGGCGTTGTAAATTGCGCACTATGCGTTCCAGCCCGGTGGCGAAACCCACTCCCGGCGTGGGCCGTCCCCCCATCTCTCCCATCAGATCGTCATAGCGACCCCCGCCACCGATGGTGCTCTGGGAGCCTTCCTCCAGCGGTTGTATCTCAAAAACGGTGCGGGTGTAGTAGTCCAGCCCACGCACCAAGCGGTGGTTCAGGTTGTAAGATAGCTCCCACAGATTGAGGTAGCCCGCCACGGAGTCAAAGTGCCGGCTGCACTCCGGGCACAAGTAGTCCGTGCTACGGGGGGCCGCATCACCCACTGCTATGCAGTCAGCGTGCTTGCAGTCCAGCAGCCGCAAGGGGTTGCGGTCAAACCGGGAGCGGCAATCGGGGCACATCTCACCCAGCCGGGAGGCAAAGTAGGCCACCAGCGCCTGCCGATAAGCGGGTCGGCACTGGCGACACCCCAAGCTGTTCACCTGGATGGACAGCCCCCGCAGGCCCAGTGAGAGGTAAAACCGCCAGGCCAAGTCAATTATCTCCGCATCCAAGACGGGGTCCACCTCCCCCAAGGCTTCCGCGCCCAGTTGATGGTGCTGGCGGAGCCGTCCGGCTTGTGGCCGCTCATAGCGAAAGACGGGGCTAAGGTAGTAGAGCCGCACCGGCTGTGGCAGATTTGCCATTCCGTGCTCGAGATAGGCCCGGCAAACGGAGGCGGTGCCCTCTGGCTTCAGGGACATCTCCTTGCCGCCCCTGTCCTTGAACAGGTACATCTCCTTCTCAACGATGTCCGTGTC
>JASLXN010000117.1 GCA_030740315.1 Dehalococcoidia bacterium
GGAACGGCAGAATGGCCACCGTGCCCAGGAATAAGGCTCCACCCCAGGTTATTCGAGTAATAACCCGATTGAGGTATTCCATGGTGGGCTTGCCGGGCCGAATGCCGGGTATAAACCCCCCCTGGCGTTGCAGTGTCTCACCCAGGTTCTGCTGCTGAAAGATAATCATAGTATAAAAGAATGCGAACCCTACTACCAGCAAGAAATACATCACCCAGTATATCCAGCCGGAGGCGTCGAAGAAGTTAAATACGAAGTTGGCGATTCCGCTCACAAATCCGGAACCCCCCTGGAAATAGCTTGCCAGGGTTCCTGGAAGTATCATTATGGACATGGCGAAAATGAGCGGAATCATGCCGGCAGAGTTTATCCGAATGGGTATATGGGTGCTGCCACCCTGCTTGTAGACCCGCCCCCCACGGACGAGGCTGCGGGAGAACTGGACCGGGATGCGGCGGTGGGCTTCGGTAAACATTACTATAAAGGCCACAGTTGCCAACCCCAGTGCGACGAACACAAAAAGCCCCAACAGGTTCTCCCGTGCCAGCAGGGAACTGCCTATCATGCTCGGCAGCCCGGACACTATACCACCAAAGATGATGATGGATATGCCGTTCCCGATTCCCAACCGGGTGATAAGCTCTCCCAGCCACACCAGAAACATGGTGCCTGCTGCCAGGGACATCACCATCGCCACGGTCGGTACCAAATTAGGCCCGGATAGCCCCACACCGGATATAATCCGCTGGCCGTCCACATCTGCCCGGCTTAACAGGACAAGCTGCCCATAGCCCTGCAGAATGGCCAGCGGGACGGTCAGCCAGTGGGTTATCAGGTTTATGCGCTGCCGGCCGCTCTCACCCTCTTGCGCTATGGCCTGAAGACGGGGAATTACAGGTACCATGAGCTGCATAACGATGGACGAGGTGATATAGGGATAGACTCCCATGGCGGCTATGCTTAGGTTGCGCATAGCCCCGCCACTGAACAGGTCCAGCATGCCCAGAAGCACATTCCGGCTAAAAAGGTCCTGCAGCGCTCCCACATCTACCCCAGGCAGCGGCACATGGGCCACAAACCGGAATATCACCAGTAGCCCCAGGGTAAACAGTATGCGCCGTCTCAGGTCAGGCAGGTGGAACGCATCCACCATGGCCTGAAGCAGCGCAGGCCTACTGGGCTTTTGCATACTCTATTTCCTCTGCCTTGCCCCCACCAGCCTCAAGCTTGAGGCGCGCCGAACGGGAGAAGCGGTGGACCTGTACTGTCACCGGTTGTTTGACCTCACCGTCCCCCAATATTTTCACCGGTTTCTTGAGTGTCTTTATCATCCCGTGCTCCTTCAGTAGCTGCGGTGTGATCACAGTTCCTTCAGAGAACCGGCTAAGGCCGGCGATGGACACGACCGAATACTCCACCCTGAAGCGGTTATAGAATCCTCGCTTCTCCGGGAGCCGTTTCACCAGGGGTAACTGGCCACCCTCAAAACTGGGGCGCACCCCGCCTCCGGAGCGTGACTTCTGCCCCTTCAGACCCCTACCGGAATAGGTGCCGTGCCCGCTGCCATCCCCCCGGCCAACCCGCTTGCGGGAATGCCGGGCACCAGGCGCCGGGCACAGCTCGTGGACTCTCATGCTGTTCCCACCTCCTCAACCTGCACCAGGTGTCTTACCTTATGTAGCATACCGCGCACCGAAGGGGAGTCCTCGTGCTCCACAACATGGTGCAGGCGGCGCAGCCCGAGGGCTTCAATAGTCCGTCTCTGGTCACTGGCATAGCCGATGGCGCTCTTTTTATAAGTCACGCGAAGTTTACTCACCCGGGTTCCCCTTGGCCACACCCTTACGCCGGGCCAACTCCGTTGCCGGGTCTTTTAACTCAGATAGTCCCCGCAAAGCTGCCCGCGTGACATTGATAGGGTTAGCGCTGCCAAGAGACTTAGTGAGCACATCTCTGACACCCGCCGCCTCCAGCACCGCCCGTATGCCACCTGCGGCTATCACACCGGTGCCGGCAGCCGCGGGTTTCAGCAGCACCTTGGCTGCACCCTCTTTGGCCAGCACCTGATAAGGGATAGTGCTTCCCGACAGGACGGCATGGATAAGGGTGCGCCGGGCGTGGTATCCCGCCTTACGGATGGCCTCAGGCACCTCACCTGCCTTGCCCAGGCCAACACCCACATACCCAGCGCCGTCTCCCACTACCACCAGGGCTGAAAAGCTCATCCGCCGACCACCTTTCACCACCTTTGTAACGCGGCGCACGGTAATCAGCTTCTCCTGCAAGTCCAGTTCCTCGGGGTTTATACGCTCTTTGACTGTCATCTCCATTTCAGAACTTCAGTCCCCCTTCCCGGGCGGCCTCGGCCACCGCCTTCACGCGGCCATGGTAGCGGTAGCCACCGCGGTCAAACACCACCTGGGATACACTTTTTTTCAGGGCGCGCTGCGCCATCAGAGCACCCACCAGACGGGACTGCTCTGTTTTCCGTTTGCCCTTCGCCTCCTCTCGGACATATGCCTCCATGGTAGAAGCTGCGACCAGCACACGGCCGGTAGTATCATCGCACAATTGTGCCTGTACATGCTTAAGACTACGGAATACACACAGGCGGGGGCGCTCCGCCGTCCCTCTAATGCGACGCCGTACCCTTGCGTGCCGCACCCTCCGTGCCCGTCCGGCAGTAGTGGTTACCATCAGCGACTCTTTACTCCCTTTCCTGCCTTACCGGCCTTTAGGCGCAGCACCTCACCAACGTATCTCAGGCCCTTCCCCTTATAGCTATCAGGTGGGCGCAACGACCTTATCTGAGCCGCTACCTGCCCTACTTGGGCCTTATCTATACCCTGCACCTTGAGGCGGGTAGGTCCATCTAAGACCACAGATACCCCCTCCGGCGGCATGAACTCTACTGAGTGAGAATACCCCAACTGAAAAACCAGTTTGTTCTCCGCCGACTGTACACGATAGCCCACACCAACCACCTCCAGTCCTTTCTCAAACCCCTCACTCACTCCATGAACCATATTGGCCAGCAGACTGCGAGCCAAGCCGTGATAGGCTCTAATCTGACCCTGCTCGCTCTCGCGGCGAACCTGCAGGCTGTCCCCTTCCACCTCCACATTAATCTGTGGAAGTTGTTTATACACCAGTTGGCCTTTAGGCCCCTGTACAGTTATGTGTTTCTCCTGGATGTCCACCTTGACACCCTGGGGAATGGATATCAGTCGTTTACCTACTTTAGACATGGCACCTCACCATATATAGCACAGGAGTTCACCACCCACCTGCTGCCGGCGAGCCTGGTGTCCTGTTATAACACCCTGATGGCTGGATACTATGGAGACCCCGATACCACCAAATAGGCGGGGTATCTCGGTGCTTCCTACATACACACGGAGCCCGGGGCGACTAACGCGCTTCAGGCCGGTTATCGCTGGCGCCCCACCCTCCATATATCGCAGCCGAACCTTCATCACCCGCTGGGGCTTCCCCCGCAGGATTTCGAAGTCCTCAATAAACCCCTCTTCTTTGAGGATCTTGGCTATAGCCAGCTTCATCGTAGAGGCCGGCACCAGCACCGAATCATGGCGAACCATCACCGCATTTCTTATACGGGTGAGCATATCGGCAATGGGATCAGTAACTGTCATGGTCCTTCCCTCACCAGCTTGACTTCCGCACGCCGGGTATGTTCCCCTCCCGGGCCAGTTCGCGAAAGCAAATGCGGCATATACCAAACCTCCGTATGAAAGCTCGAGGCCTTCCACAGCGCCCACACCGGTTGTGCTGCCGCACCTTGTACTTGGGCTGCCGCCTGGACTTCACCAGATGTGCAGTTGTCGCCATAGCTAACTCCCCTGAAAAGGCATGCCCAGAAGTTGGAGGAGTTGCCTGCCCTCTTCGTCATTGGTAGCAGTGGTAACTATCACCACCTCCATTCCCCTCACCTTGTCCACCTTGTCATATTCAATCTCGGGGAAGACAATCTGCTCCCTCATACCCAGAGCATAGTTTCCCCGACCATCAAACGAGTTTGCCGGCACGCCTTGAAAGTCCCGTATGCGGGGCAGAACTACGTTCATCAGCCGATCTAAGAAGTGAAGCATCCTGTTGCCCCGCAGAGTGACGGACACCCCTATGGGATTGCCCTCGCGGATTTTAAACGCCGCTATAGAGCGTCTGGCGCGGGTTATCACGGGGCGTTGCCCTGCGATGGTAGTCAAGTCGCGCTGGGCGGCCTCCAGCGCCCGAGCATTGGCAATGGCTTCCCCCACCCCGATGTTCAGCACCACTTTCACCAAGCGTGGCACCTGCATCACATTCTGGTAGCCCATCGTCTCCATCATCCGCGGGACTACTTCCTGCGTATGTTTCTCTTTTAGCCGGATTTCGGCCATTTAGTCAATTACCTCCCCACAGGCCCGGCAGGAGCGTTCCTTCTTCCCATCTTCCATAAGGCGGTACCCTATTCTGACTGGGTGATGACATTTGTTGCAAAGCAGCATGACATTTGAAACATGGAGAGGGGCCTCCCGCTCCATAATGCCTCCCTGTATGGCCGGGGGCCTGGCACGCATGTGCCGCTTCACCATGTTGGCCCCTTCCACCACCACTCGTTGTCTCTTGGGATAGGCCCGCAGCACTTTTCCTTGTCTGCCACGATCTTTGCCCGCTACTATCAATATCTGGTCATCTTTGCGAATCTTCATTCACACCACCTCAGGGGCCAGGGATACAATCTTAAGGAAGTTTCTGTCCCGCAGCTCGCGGGCCACTGGCCCCAGCACGCGGGTGCCCCTGGGATTGCTCCGGTCATCCAGTATAACGGCGGCGTTGTCGTCAAAGCGGATGTAACTGCCATCCTTGCGACGATATCCCTTGGCAGTACGCACTACCACCGCCTTTACCACATCCCCCTTCTTTACAATGCCACCGGGAGTGGAATGCTTGACGGTAGCCACAATTATGTCCCCAATGCTGGCGTAGCGACGCCGGCTGCCACCGAGGACATTTATACACAGAATTTCCCTGGCCCCGGAATTGTCGGCCACCTTGAGACGGGTTTCCTGCTGTATCATGCCGCAGTCTCTTTCTCGTCAGTGCGAGGATCTTCAGTCACTGGGGCCTCAGCCTCTGCAACGGCCTCTTCAACTGCCTCATCTACTGGGGCCTCAG
>JASLXN010000118.1 GCA_030740315.1 Dehalococcoidia bacterium
CTCTGGGCAATGACCTGGACCCCTTTATGGGGCTGCTGACCGAGGCGCGCAGCCGGGGCAAAGCGGCCGCTGTGCCCATGGTGGGCCACTTCAACACGATGGGCTTCAACCATACCCTCTACGCCGAGACCGGCTTTGTGAACCGGGTATTCTTTTCTAATGAGAGTGCGCCGCAGCACGGTCCGGAGTTCTCAATTCTGGAACAGCTCCGCTGTGGAGCAGTGGACTGTCTGCTGGTGGTGGGTGCTGATCCCTTCACCAGCCTGCCGCACTCCCTGGTGGCCAATCTGGGCTCAGTGCCCGTTATTTGCTTAGACCCCTTCCCCACCCCCACCTTTGAAGGGGCACGGGTGGCTATACCCGTGGCCCCCTCGGCATTGGAGGTGCCTGGCACCGCTCGGCGCATGGACGGTGAGGTGGTCGCCTTGCCCCAGGCTCTGCCCGTCCGCGGCCCCGGCGATGGTGAGGTGTTGGAGAGACTGCTGGAGGCCTTGGGCTGATGGAGTTCCGAATTATCACCTATCGGGATGTATTCCAGTGGGCTGCCCACCGCCAAGACCTCGCTGCCTACCAAGCGCGCTCGGCACTGGTCCGCTTGTCCCCCGAAGACATGAAGTTACTGGGTGTCAGGAGCGGAGACGCTGTAAGCCTGTCCAACACCGGTGGGGAGGTGGTGGTGCTCGCCAGCGCAGATGCGCATTGCCCGCCGGGCTATGGCCTCATGCCTCTCAGCGCCTATGCCAACCGGCTCTCGGGCTATGAACCGCAAGTCTCCCCGCTCCCCAATTTCAAAAGCATTCCCGTCACGATTCAGCCTACTGTCTCCGGGGTGACGTCCCTGGCTGAATTGGAGCGCAGTGCCCCTGGGAGGGGATAGATGCCCAAGCGCGACCGGCTCCAGCCGTTACAGGTATATCAGCTCCTGCCCCGCACGAACTGCAAGCAGTGTGGTCTGATGAACTGCTATGCCTTTGCCTTTGCGCTGTCCACACGGGAGAAGACCGTGGCTGATTGCCCACCCCTGCTTGCGGATGAGTATGCCGTCGCACACCAGGTTCTCAGCGCCGCTTTCGGCAGCGGCGAAGTCCAGGATACCGGCCTCCTCATCGAGCGGGAGAAGTGCAACGGCTGTGGAGACTGTGTGGCGGTGTGTAACCGGGCGCTGAGTACCCTGGTGAACAAGGGAGTAGTCACCCGCCGGGATATCTCCGATGTGCCCCCCCCACTGGACATACTATCGGGAGTGGTGGAGGTGACTAACTGGACCAGTTGCAAACGTACGCTTGACACGCCCAACATGTGCCGGCTTTGTGAAGAGAAGTGCCCCTTCGGGGCGCTGGAGTTGGTATCCGTTCCAGGAGGGGAAGATGCTGACGGTAGCAGAGATTAACCAAACCTTCCAGGAGAAGGGGTTGCTTATCAAGCTGCCCCTGCCCCTTGAATGGCATGTAAAGAAGATGGATATTTTGGAGCGTAAAAAGCTGCCCGGCGGCGTGGGTGTACTCCTCAATGTGACCTTTGTGGATGATTCTGGACATCAGAAGGCCGAACTGTTTTACTGCGAAGGGGAGCTCAGGACCGGCCCTAGAAAACCGGTGGCCCGGGTGGAGCGGAAGGTGAAGGAGGGCTACCTGCCTCGCCGGGAGGAGATTGGCTTTAACAATGAGGCTCACGCCTTGGAATACCTGCGCACTGGCATGGCTCACCTGCTGGAGGACAAGGGCTACCGCCCCGCCCCTACGCGGGGGGGGGCTGACCTGCACATGGAGAAAGACGGCCAGCGCTTTTTCGGCACAGTTGTCCTGCGCTTCGATGACTCCGCCATGGATAAGGCCAGGGCACTGGTGGAAATGAGGGGAAAACAGGGTCCTCAGAACGAGTACGGTTTGGTGGCCCCTGCTTTCCAGGAACCCCTGGGCCTGCCCCTGCGCCAGCAGGAGGGCTGGGTGGCCCGCAACCAGGAGTACCTGTCTACTCACCGCATCGGCATTTACGGGGTGGACAACCTGGACCCCAACCGGATATTCCCCTACACCATTTATCCCAAACCCCGGGAGTTGATGCGCTATTTCCTGTACACCGCTCAGGCCTGGCACATGGCTCGTTCCCGCTTCGTAGAGAGCCGCACCCAGCGGGCGTAGGCCCGGCTGCTGCTGATGCGGGGCTGCGCTGCGGGCTGGCACCCACATATTGGCACCCAGCCTGTATTAGCGGTCATCCAACATGTAATGGGTATGCCACCCCATCATAAAGGAAGCCCGCCCTCTTGCCGCCCTCATTTCACATTGTCTGGTACTGCCGTTTGGTGATGGTCAGTCCTCATTTTAGCGGTGCTGGCGTTGAACAGGCGTTAGAGGCAGGTCCGCAGTCTCCAGTACCCAGCCTCCCTGGGGTGTGCGAAGCCCCCCCAGACATAAATCCCTCGGATGGGTGGTAATGAAAATGCCTGCGGACTGCCTCTCTACATCATAGAGTAGCCGCCGCTGACGGAGAGGGTCTGGCCGGTGATATAGGCGGCCTTTTCCGAGCACAGGAAGACCACCCCGTTGGCCATGTCTTGGGCGGTGCCAAGTCGACGCAGGGCATACATCTTCCTGGCGGCTTCGGCCACCTCCTCGGTGAACATCGCCGCTGCCGCTCCGTCTTTACCCCACATGCTAAGCTCGCCGGCCTCTTCGGGCTTTTCGGGTCGGGTGACCCCGGGGCACAGGGCGTTGAAGGTGATGCCGAAGCGGCCCGCCTCCCGGGCCAGGGACTTGGTGAGGGCGATGACCCCTGCCTTCATACCGGAGTAAATAGGCTCCCGGAACTCCCCCACGCGGCCGGCATCAGAGCTAAGGCTCACCACGCGGCCGTGCTTGTTCTCTATCATGTGGGGCAGCACCGCACGGCAGCAATAGACCATGCCCAGGTAATTGATTTTCATTATGCGGTCTATCTCCTCCAAGGAGTAGTCCAGAAAGTACTTCATGATGTCCCAGCCCACATTGTTGACCAGGATGTGTACCTGGCCCAACTCCTTGGTGGCCGTTGCAACTAGGGCTTCCACGCTGGAGAAGTTGGTGACATCGGTCTTCACGCATATGCTCTTGCCGCCGGCCTGCTGGGCCACCTTCTTCCCTTGGGCCTCGTCCATCTCGGCAATGACCACATTGGCCCCCTCCTCGGCTAGGGTGAGGGTGATGGCCCGTCCGATGTTGGAGCCGCCTCCGGTTACAATGGCGTTCTTACCCTTCAGTCCCAGGTCCATATTATGCCTCCTTATCCATTATTTATTTTAAAGAGAAGCCGTTTAGCACCCCGTCTCTACTCCACGCACCGGCCCGAGGGCCGCCTCGGGGGGCAATGCCCCCCAAACTTTACGCCAATTGGGTGGATGAGAAGGGTTACTTAACCACCCTACTTGAACACCGGTTTACGTTTTTCCAAAAACGCTTTGATACCCTCCCGTGGCTCGTCTGCGCCGCCCATGTAGTGGATGGTATACGATGCGCCCACCCGAGTGCCCGGCCCGAAGGAGGCGTGCTTGGCGGACTCCTTCAGCGCCCGCTTGTTGGCTATGAGGCCCGGGCGGCTCTTGTCCCTTAGCTGGCATAGTAGCTCCTCCACTTCGTCCATGAGCCTGTCTTTGGGCACCGCCCTCAGAACCAGCCCGTAGTCCTGGGCCTGTTGGCCGGTGAGCCACTTGCCGGTCAGACACAGCTCCATGGCGTTGGGCATACCCACCCGGCGGGGTAGCTGCCACATCACGGGCCCGCCTATCAGGCCGAAGTTCTGGTGCTGGTCCCCAATTTGGGCCTCTTCGGCGGCGATGGCCATATCACAGGCCATTAGCAACTCCATACCTCCGGCGAAGGCGAATCCGTTGACGGCGGCAATCACCGGCAGAGGACACTCCTCAATGGCTTCCATGGTGCCGTTGAAGTCCTCCAAGTAGTCCACGAAGGCCCGGATATCCTCCAGGAAACCGCTCACATACTTGAGGTCGGCCCCGGCACAGAAGGCCCGGCCTCCGCTGGTGATGACCACAGCCTTCATCCTGGTATCTTCGCTGGCACTGGTTATCGCCTGGCGTAGGTCTATCAGCACTTGGGGGCTGATAGCGTTCAGTGCCTCGGGACGGGTCAAAGTGATATAGGCTACTCGGTCTCTCTTGTCCACCTTCAGAGTGTTCAACTCCATCTCTACCTCCTTTGCCATAGATTATAGGGGGCTGTCACTTCTCCCGCAAGACGGTCTAGTTGGATTGTCATTCGAGGAGGATATAGACCAGGTTCTGGAAACATTACCCCGGGTTGTAGCCAAGCTCAGAGCTATGTCGCCACTCCTGAAAAGCCACCAATAGAAGGGGAATAGAAAATGCCGATGGGCATTATCAATGAGGGGAATCCTGGCTGCTAAAAAGGTTTGCTAATTACCACTCCTGAGAACTAGAGGTGGAAGGATATAGTAAAAAAGGAATACTTTTGTGGTGTACAATTGCTTTTTGTTTGATAATATTGATTTATATTAACTGGTAATGAACATACCAAGTCGGGTTAAAACCGTTTGTATTTCCGAAGTCACGAATTCCCCTCCAATAAAGAATGCTATTTGTTAATAATGATTTGTGACAAGCTCTTTCAAACATCAACCCCTAGCTCTTCGAGTAATTTTCGTACCAGTTTACCGAATTCAGACTCTGCGATCATCATCTGACGCCGGGGGCGTGGTAAATCAATTTTCAATTCACACTTAATTACGCCCGGGCGAGCGCTTAACACTATTACCCGATCAGCCAGATAGACGGCCTCCTCAACATCATGAGTGATGAACATCACTGTCCGCTCAAAATCCTTCCAAACCCTCAATAACCAACTTTGCAGCTCTTTGCGTGTCAGGGCATCCAATGCACCGAAGGGTTCATCGAGGAGCAAAGTGGAACGTCCCATCAGCCATGTTCTCAGGAGAGCGGCACGCTGGCGCATACCCCCTGAGAGCGCCGAGGGATATTCGTTTTCAAAAGTCTCCAATCCAAAGTGAGGGAACATCTCAAGGGCTTTCTGTCGTGATTCTTTTCGGGGAATGCCCTGAATCTCCAATGGAATAAGCACGTTATTTAACACACTTCGCCATGG
>JASLXN010000119.1 GCA_030740315.1 Dehalococcoidia bacterium
TAGCCGGGAGAGGAAGTCTTCCCCACCCTGCCAGGTGGCCATTGCATGACTCTGTACCGCCTTGTAGGCCTTCTCTCGCCCCAGCCCCTTTTCTATCAAGGCCAGCATAACCCGCTGGGAGAAAATCAGCCCACGGGTCAATTCCAAGTTTTGGCGCATCCGGTCAGGATAGACCAGCAGGTCGCCGATTACATAAGTAGCCAGGTGGAGCATATAGTCTAGAGCCAGGCAGGAATCGGGCAGAATGATACGCTCCGCGGAGGAGTGTGAGATGTCCCTTTCATGCCACAGGGCGATGTTCTCCATAGCCGTCAAAGAGAACCCCCGGAGCAGGCGTGTAAGGCCGCAGATGCGCTCGCATAGCTCTGGATTGCGTTTGTGGGGCATAGCCGACGAGCCGGTCTGGCCAGGCTCAAAAGGCTCTTCTACCTCCCGAACCTCGGTGCGTTGCAAGCCCCGGATTTCCGTTGCAATCTTCTCTAATGAGCATCCAATAAGGGCCAAAGTGACCACGAACTGTGCGTGGCGGTCCCGCTGCACGATCTGGCTGGATATGGCTGCCGGCTCAAGGCCCAACCGGCGGCAGGCGGACTCCTCCACCCCTAAAGGGACGGTGGCATGGGTGCCCACGGCCCCGGAGATTTTGCCCACGGATATCTGGCGTCGGGCCTCCTTCAGTCGGACCTGGTGTCGTTTCATCTCCTCTACCCACAGGGCTAGTTTAAGGCCCAGAGTGGTCGGCTCGGCATGAACTCCGTGGGTGCGGCCGATCATAACGGTGTTCTTGTGTTTAAGCGCCTGCCTTACCAGGGCTTTCAGGAAACCGTCAACCCCTTTGGACAAGAGTGCCTCAGCCTCCATGAGTTGCAGACCCAGGGCGGTATCTATAACATCGGAGGAGGTGAGGCCGAAGTGTATGAAGCGGCTCTCCTCACCCACCGTCTCCCCGACGGCGCGCAGGAAAGCGGTGACATCGTGGTGGGTCTCCTTGAGGATTTGGTCCATGCGCTCCAGGCTGAAACCGGCGGCCCGTATGGGGGGCATCGCCTTTTGCGGCACAACCCCCGCCTCGGCCCAGGCCTCGGCCACGGCGACTTCCACCTGGAGCCACTTTGAGAACTTGCTCTCATCCGACCACACTTGTTTCATATCGGGCCGGGAGTAACGCTCAATCATTGTTTACCGCACCTGCCAAGCAGGAGTTAAGCCGTTCAACCAAGAGGTGTGAAGTCTCCATAGTGATACCTGGATTCGCCCGGCTGAGAAATTACAATAGGGCCCTTGTTTCGTGCTTTGGTAAGCAGACGAACGGCTTGCGTAATTGATAGACTCGCGCGTTTGAGAGAGTCCAGCATTCTTTGCAACATATTCAGCAATCACTTGTCCGAAACCCTCTCCAACCGTAAGGAGAATGTCTGGCAACTTCAGCATAGGGTCTCCCAAGCCTATCTTAATTAAATAGCCCTCAATGGAGTGGCTGGTGATGCGTAGGCTGGCGAGGTTTTCGTCCTCCCATGTTGGTATAACCAACCAGGATGTTCATCTGGGCACGGTCTAAGAATTTGCCCTCCTGAATGCCCAGAAAGTTGGTTATGAAGAGTTCTTTGATGCGCATTTACCAGTCCCCTGCCTGCTCCCGCTTGAATGTTTCGTATGTCTCTTTAATATTATTATGTTTGAGGGCCAGTATGCGGGCGGCCAAAAGGGCGGCGTTCTTGGCACCATTTATCCCTACGGTGGCCACCGGCACCCCGCCCGGCATCTGCACCATGGAGTACAGGGCATCCGTCCCCTTCAGTTCGGTGGTGGCCAGGGGAAGGCCGATGACCGGCAGGGCGGTCCAAGCGGCCAGCACCCCGGGCAGGTGGGCGGCACCCCCTGCTGCGGCGATGAGCACCTCAAAGCCCCGCTCCGGTGCGGACAGGCCGTAATCCCGCACCTTCTCCGGTTGCCGGTGTGCGGATATCACCTTCACCTCGTAATCAATGCCCATCTCCTCCAGCGTCTTTGTGGCACCCTCTACCAGTGGGGCATCGTTGGCCGAGCCCATCAGCACCCCCACTAAGGGCATTACTTCACCTCCGTGGCGGCGATGTCCCGCCTGTAATAGCACCCCTCAAAATGTATCTGGGATACATTTTCATACGCTCTGTTGCGGGCCGCCTCCATGCTATCCCCCAGGGCGGCTACCGCCAGCACCCGACCTCCGTCTGTGACCACCTGTCCCTCCTGTATTCTGGTACCGGCGTGGAACACCAGGGCCTCCGGCCCCGTCCCGTCCATACCAGTTATATGATACCCCGTCCGGTAGTCTCCTGGATAGCCTGATGAGGCCATCACCACCCCCACGCAGGGCTGCGTGTCCCATTCCACCTTAACCTTGTCCAGCCCGCCGTTAACGCAGGCCAGCAGTGGCTCTAACAGGTCGGACTTCATGCGGGGGAGGGTGACCTGGGTCTCAGGGTCTCCGAAGCGGCAGTTGAACTCCAAAACCTTTATGCCTTCCTCGGTCAGCATGAGGCCGGCGTAGAGGACTCCTCTATAGGGGCAGCCCTCGGCGGCCATAGCCCGCACCGCGGGTTCCAGAATAGCCTCCACGGCCTGCTGGGCCATTTCCGGTGTGAAGAATCCGGGGGGGCTGAACCCACCCATGCCCCCGGTGTTCGGGCCCCTGTCACCGTCATAAATACGCTTGTAGTCGCAGGCGGGCACCAGGGGCATAACGGTGGTGCCGTCAGTGAAGGCCAGCAGGCTGACCTCCCGGCCGCTGAGGCACTGGTCAATTAGCACCTGCTCCCCGGCGGCCCCGAAGACCCTCTCCGACATGGCCTGATGCAGGGCCGATAGGGCTTCCGTCCGGGTGTGGGCCACCGTAACCCCCTTGCCCGCGGCCAGGCCGTCCGCTTTGACCACCAGGGGTAGGGGCTGATCCTTAACATAGCGCTGGGCCTGCGAGTAGTCTGAAAACACCTCACCGGGGGGGCAGGGCAGGCCGTACTTCTGCATCAGGTGGTGCGATAAGGCCTTGCTGGCCTCTATCTGGGCGGCGGCGGCGGTGGGGCCGAAGACGGGCAGTCCCAGCCCCTGGAAGCGGTCCACGATACCAGCGGCCAGGGGGGCCTCCGGGCCGACCACGGTTAAATCAATACTTAGTTTCTGAGCGGCATCCGCCAGGGCGTTGATATCTCCGGCCTTGATGGGGAGGTTCTCGCCCAGAGAAGCGGTGCCGGCGTTGCCGGGGGCGGTGTATATGCGGGATACCCGGGTGCTCCGAGAGAGCTTCCAGACCAGGGCGTGCTCCCTCCCCCCACCACCAACGATGAGGAGCTTCAAAGCATTCCCCGCCAGTTTAGCGGGATGTCGGGCACGATGATGCAGGGATGGTCAGTGGGGTACATGCCACTCTACTCCCACTCTATGGTGGCGGGGGGTTTGGAGGAGATGTCATACACCACCCGATTGACACCGGGGACCTCGTTGACGATACGGGTGGATATGCGGCCCAGGAGGTCGTAGGGCAGCCTTGCCCAGTCTGCGGTCATGGCATCATCGCTGGTCACAGCGCGCACCGCCACCACATAGCCGTAGGTGCGGTGGTCGCCCATCACCCCCACGCTGCGGGCATCCGTAAGCACGGCAAAGGTCTGCCATAGCTCGCTATAGAGTTTCGCCTTCTTGATTTCGTTCATCACAATCCAGTCCGCAGCCCGAAGGACCTCCAACTTCTCCTGGGTGACCTCGCCGATAATGCGGATGGCCAGGCCGGGACCGGGGAAGGGCTGACGCCACACCATCTCATCCGGCATACCCATTGCGGCCCCCACCTCCCGCACCTCATCCTTGAACAGGGAGCGCAGGGGCTCCAGCAGCTCCAGATTCATCACGGAGGGCAGCCCACCCACATTGTGGTGGGTCTTGATGCGGGCGGAGCCTTTGGAGTCCGGCGTGGAGCTCTCTATGACATCAGGGTAAAGGGTGCCCTGGGCCAGGAAGTGAACCTGGCCGATTCTTGAGGCCTCCTCTTCAAATACCCGGATGAACTCCTCCCCTACCAGCCGCCGTTTCTTCTCGGGGTCGATGACACCCTGAAGCTTGCCCAGAAAACGCTGGCTGGCGTCCGCATAGACCACATTCATGCGAAGGTGTTGCTTGAAAGTGTTCAGGTTCCGCTCCACCTCGTCGCGGCGCAGCAGGCCGGTGTTCACATAGATGCAGGTGAGCTGGTCCCCCACCGCCCGGTGGATGAGGGTGGCCACCACCGCCGAGTCCACTCCGCCCGATAGGGCACACACCACCTTGCCGCTGCCTACATGCTCCCGCAGGCTTCCCATGGTATCGGATATGAAGTTGGAGGTAGTCCAGGTGCCCTTGCAACCGCACACATCGAACAGGAAGTTACGTATGATGTCCTTTCCATGGGGGGTATGGGCTACCTCCGGATGGAACAGCATACCGTAGATGTTCTGGTCGTTGCCCATGGCGGCCACCGGGGAGTTATCCGTATAGGCCAGGGCACTGAAGCCCGGCGGTGTTTCAACTATCAGGTCTCCGTGGCTCAT
The DNA here is from genome assembly GCA_030740315.1 of Dehalococcoidia bacterium. GTDB lineage: Bacteria > Chloroflexota > Dehalococcoidia > JACVQG01 > JAHKAY01 > JASLQE01. Next base: position 4,560 of record JASLXN010000119.1, read on the forward strand.
CCAGACCGGCATGGAGGTTGGGAGGCCGAACCAGAGGGGGGAGTCTGTGCTGAGGTTGAGGGTGGCGTGGCCGTACTCATGGCTGGGGGTGGGGGTGACCTTCCCCCCCAGCTGGTGCACCAGAGTCTGCATACCGTAGCAGATGCCCAGCACCGGCAGGTGTTTATCGTAGACCCAGGAAGGGGCCATGGGCGCCCCATCTTCGTAGACGCTGGCCGGGCCACCGGAGAGGATGAAGCCTTTGGGGTTCAGAGCCGCTACCTTCTCCCACGAAGCATCATAAGGCACCATCTCGCTATAGACATTGCATTCCCGTATGCGCCGGGCGATGAGCATGTTGTACTGGGAGCCGAAGTCAATAACGGCCACAGTCTCGCGCATGCGCCGCCGCTGCTGACGGGAGACCGCTCTCTGGCCACGCCTCTCCTTGGCTATTTCCAGATATGTGGAGACCTCGATATCGCCAGTGGTGGAGATGCGGTCCATGTTGAGTACAGGGTATCACCGTGCTATACTGGCGTCAAGGTGATGGCCGCTTCCCATGATTACCCTG
>JASLXN010000011.1 GCA_030740315.1 Dehalococcoidia bacterium
CGGGGCCTGCCGGTGCTGCCGGTGCTGAAGGAAAAGCCGGCGCTATGGGCCCGAGAGGACCTGAAGGCCCGCGCGGGGTGAACGGACCTAGCGGCCCCTCCGGCGGGCAAGGAGTAGCCGGAGCCAACGGAGCCACCGGAGCCACCGGAGCCACCGGAGCCACCGGAACTACCGGAGCCACCGGAACTACCGGAGCCACCGGCCAGGCGGCTTCCAACACCATGCTGGGCTTCGCCTTCGTAGTGGCTATACTGGCCCTGGTAGTGGCCGTAATTGCCATGATTGTTGCACGCAAGCCCCGGGCAGCGGCCTAAGACCGCTTAATTAATACGGAAAACCTAATAGAAGGGGGCCGGTACACCGGCCCCCTTCCTGTTTGGTAAAACTTAAAAAATATTGGATTCTTCTAAGCCCCCGAACTCATAAGGGTCTGGGGCTTTTGTTTATGGAGAGTGGTGGCTCACCCACAAATCCGGCGAGGAACGTCGGAGGGAGAGGGAGAAGGACGATGGAGTGGTGTGCCGGAGGAAGGGCGCCTACTGGGGTTAAGCTATCGGGAGCGGCTCAGCACCACTATTTGAGGTGCCGGGGGGAGGGTTGAAGGGGACACGGACAGGCGGGGGCGGGCGGCTGTAGAGTTGTCGCCTTCGCCGGGTGCGGCACCAGCACCAGATGCCTCCAAAAAACTCTCCACCCCACACAGGGGGCTGGGAGAGGTGCCGGAAGCGTAGTGCATGGGAATTGCCACCCGGGGGCGTAGCTGGCGCACCACCTGGGCTGCCTCCTCAGGGGTGATGGTGGAGTGGCCGCCCACCGGAACGAAAAGCACATCCAGCCCTTTTAGGGCCTCCATAAGCTTGGCCGACGGCATGTGGCCTATGTCACCTAGGTGGGCCAGGCGGAGGCCGTCAATCTCCAGTGTGAACACGGTGTTCCTTCCCCGGCTTTTACCGCGTTCGGAATCGTGGAAAGAGGATATGCCCCGGATGATGGCGCCCCGGACCTCGTACTCCCCAGGCCCGGCTACCACCCTGCCCTCGCCGGCCACGCCCTCGGTGTAGCAGTGTCCCTGGTGGGCGTGGCTGACTGTGATGACGTTGGCTGAGGCCTCGTTTATCGAGGAATCCGTGTTTAAGGGGAACGGATCCGTTATTAAATCAGTGGTGCGACCACGCAGATGAAAGCAGGAGTGGCCGGAAAAAGTTATATCCAATCCTAAAACCGTCGGCCCAGGTAGCGCACCGAGTCCACCTCGCCGTTATAGGCTGCCTTCGGCAGGAGGGCATAGGCGACACCAGCTACCGCAGCAGCCTTGGCTAGGTCCAGCGGGATAAAGGGTAATACGGCCAGAGACAGTGTCTTGGTCAGGCTCGTACCAAGCACTATTGATAGCCACACGGCGCCGAACAGATATATGATGCCCACCCCAATTAGCATGAGTACCAGTAATGGAAAGAAGCTGCGGACGCTAACATAGCGGTCCGTAAGCCAGCCGATGGCGAAAGCGGCCACTACGAAACCCAGGATATAGCCTCCGGTGGCACCCGTAAGGGAACTCAGGCCGCCGTTCCATCCCGCAAACCAGCCCACACCGGCGCCGCCTATGGCGGCGTATAGGCCCATGGATAGCCCGCCGTACCACCGTCCGAGCAGCACGCCGGTCAGCAGCACCGCAAACACCTGGCCGGTTATGGGCACTGGGGTGAACGGCAGAGGCACCCTCAACTGGGCAACCAGTCCGGTGACGGCCGCTAGGGCCAAGGCTAGACCCAGCTTTTGGGATACCCCCAGCTTATACCTCCAGCGGAACAGGGAATAGCGCCTGTAACGGTATCGCTCAAGATAGCTGGCTACTGCCATAAAACTCCTTTCAAAAGCCGCATCTAGTGTAATATCCCCTCGACTTCCCGTCAAGTCCATGTGTCCTTGATAGACGGGTGACACATGGACTTTGCTCCGCCACAAGCAGCCTGCCACAGGTTAATGGCGCTGGCAGGCCAGCGCCATTTGCGGGAGTAAGGGGGCGGCAGCATTTGGCTATGTATTGCTATGCGGTTCAATAAAAGGGGGCCGCTCGTTACATCGGGCGGCCCCCCAAGACGGCGAGCCTTGCCTATACTTCTCGGAACTCACCCTCTATTGTGCCGCTGTCGGAGGGGGCCTCTTCACCGGTACCCTCCCCCTGTGGGTCGCTTTCTCCAGAGGCAGCCTCGGTAGCCTGGTAAACGGCCTGGCCTACTTTCTGCAAGGCTGAAGAGAGCTCCTGACTGGCGCTGCTTATTTGAGAGGTATCGCCGCTCTGGAGGGCGGAGCGCACCGCAGCCACCTTTCCCTCTACTTCCTGCTGTATATCGGAGGGCACCTTGTCACCGTGCTCCCTTAGGGTCTTCTCCGCGGTATATACCAGGGTATCAGCCGAATTGCGGGCTTCCACCTCTTCCCGACGGCGGGTATCCTCGGAGGCATGCTGCTCCGCGTCTTGCTTCATCTTCTCTATCTCTTCTTTGGACAGGCCACTGGAGGGGATAATGGTCATCTTCTGCTCCCGCTTGGTACCCAGATCAGTGGCCCTGACGCTCAGGATGCCGTTGGCATCGATATCAAAGGCCACCTCAATTTGGGGTACGCCGCGAGGGGAAGGCGGCAAACCGTCCAGGATAAAGCGGCCTAGGGACTTGTTATCAGTGGCCATGGGCCGTTCCCCCTGGGTGACATGGATTTCCACGCTGCTCTGGCCATCGGTGGCGGTGGTAAAAACCTGGCTCTTGGAGGTGGGAATGGTGGTGTTGCGTGGAATGAGGGGGGTGGCAACACTGCCGAGGGTCTCTATTCCCAGGGTAAGGGGGGTAACATCCAGCAACAGGACATCCTGGCGCTCCCCTTTTAACACCCCAGCCTGAATAGCGGCACCCAGGGCTACCGCTTCATCTGGGTTTACGCTCTGATTGGGCTCCTTGTTGAAGAAATCCTTAACCTTTTGCCTGACCAGCGGCATGCGGGTCTGGCCACCCACCAAGAGCACCTCGTCAACTTTATCGGCGCTCAGCCCGGCATCGGTAAGGGCTTGGCGGCACGGGCCAAAGGATTTCTCAACAAGCTCCATGACCAGTTGCTCCAGCTTGGCCCGTGTCAGCGTGTGGACCAGGTGTTTCGGGCCGCTGGCATCTGCGGTGATGAAAGGCAAGTTGATTTCCGTCTGCCCCATGGAGGACAGCTCTACCTTGGCCTTCTCCGCCGCCTCTTTGAGCCGCTGCAAGGCCATACGGTCCTGCAGCAGGTCAATACCCTGGTCCTTCTTGAACTCATTGCCCAACCAGGTCACTATCCGCTGGTCGAAATCATCGCCACCAAGGTGGGTATCGCCGTTGGTTGACTTCACCTGGAAGGTACCCTCGGCTATCTCCAGAATGGAGATATCAAAGGTGCCGCCACCCAAGTCAAAGACGGCCACCACCTCCTCTTTCTTCTTGTCCACGCCGTAGGCCATGCTTGAGGCTGTGGGCTCGTTGATGATGCGCAGCACCTTGAGGTCGGCGATTTCGCCGGCATCTTTAGTGGCCTGGCGCTGGGCATCGTTGAAATAGGCCGGTACGGTTATGACGGCCTCAGTCACCTTGTCCCCCAGATAGGCTTCGGCGTCCGTCTTGAGCTTCTGTAGAATCATGGCGGAAATCTCCGGGGGGCTGTAGTCTTTTTCACCCATCCGGACCTGGGTATCGCCGTTAGGTGCCTGGGAGTTGGCATAAGAGAGCCATTGTCGCTCATATTCCAGGGCGGGATCATTGTGTTTGCGGCCCATGAGCCTCTTGATGCTCGATACGGTGTTTTCCGGGTTGACCACAGCCTGGCGTTTAGCGGTCTGTCCCACCAGACGCTCGCCTGTCTTGGTAACCGCCACCACAGACGGGGTAAGCCGTCCGCCTTCAGCGTTGGCGATGATAACGGGTTCACCACCCTCCATTACAGCTACCACGCTGAGGGTGGTCCCCAGGTCAATTCCTACTGCCCTTGCCATTCTTATCCTCCCTGTGAAGTTGAAGATTCCGGTTTTTCCGAGGTGTTACTGCCACCCCGGCCCACCACCACCATGGTGGGGCGGATTACACGGTCGTTTAATCTGTAGCCCTTCTGGAGCTCTGACAACACTATCCCTTCCTCGCCGTCCTGATGGACTACGGCCTCATGAAGGTTGGGGTCAAAAGGCTCACCTACGGCCTGTATATCGGACAGACCGCTGGCCTCCAGGGAGGCACTAAGTTTGCGATGGATAAGGCGGATGCCGTCCACCCAAGTGAGGCCGGCCAGTTCCGTAGATATGGTGGCGAAGGCCCGCTCCAAGTCGTCCAGGACCGGCAGCATGCTGAGTATAAGCACGGAGTTGGCGAAACGGATCGCCTCCTCCTTGTCCTGTTCGGTGCGCCGCTTCAGGTTCTGGTAATCCGCCTGGGCGCGTTGCCAGCCGGACAAGTATTGCCCCGCCTTGTCCATTTCTTGTGCCAGGGCCTGCTGCAGGGAGTTGACATCGTCAGCTACATCTTGTGGCGCTGGTTGCTGCGCTTCAGGTTCCATAACAGTCCTTTAGGAGTAGATTTCGCTTAGCAGCCGATTTAGCTGCTCCGAAACGAATTTCACGGCCGAGATGGCCCTGCCATAGTGCATGCGAGTGGGACCCACCACACCTATAAAGCCCTTCACCTGGGGTAGAATTCCATAGCTGGCAATGACCAAGCTCATGGGGTACAGTGCGGCCTCCCGTGACTCTTCTCCGATTATTACCCTTAGCCCTTCCGTGGGGAGCAAAGATACGGGAAGCCCTCGCTCCTCTAGGGCCTCTACGGTCTCCCGAGCGGTAGTACCGACCATCTCGGGTTGGGCCAACATGTAGCCCCAGCCGTGGAAACGGATTTGAGCCGTCTCACGCTGATTCGCCCGCCGCATAAGGGTCACCACCGTACGGCTGACGGCCTCATCCAGGGGATAGGTCAAACCCCCTGTCATGTCCTCTATGCCCATTGCGTCCAGTCCGCTGTAGGCGACGTTGAGCCTGGCGGCAGTCGCATCCAGGGCCTGCTGGGACATCGGCTCCTCCAGGGGTAGCAGCTGGTGGCGAAGCCTGGCCTCCTGCAATACCAGTACGAGCATAGCCAAGAACCGGTGCAGTGATACCAGCCCCAAGTGCCTGAACTGGCTTTCCTCCGCCTGGGGCCAGGTTACTAGGGATGCACACCGCGTGAGCCGCCCCAGCAAAGACGTGGCCAGCCCCACCCACTCCTCGGTATCCCGTTCCACCTGGTGAAACAGGTGGGATACCATATGCTGCTCCCAGGCTGGCAGTTCCTGGGGGGCATCCATGGTCTCTATAAACTGGCGGTACCCCCTATCTGACGGTACTGCCCCCGCCGAGGTATGAGGCCGCAGGATGTAGCCCTCCTGTTCCAACAGCATCACATCGTTGCGGATGGTGGCGGAGCTCACCTTCTGGCTGTAGTTGCGAGCAATCACGTCCGAACTGACCGGCACCCCGGTGGTTATGAACTCCCTACTTATTATCCTGAGCACCTGTGATTGCCTACTGCTCAGCATGTGACCTCCGGCGTTAGCACTCTCCTCATTAGAGTGCTAATTATATCTAATGTAACACCGGAGGTTATTGTTTGTCAAGGGTAACCAAAGAGGTGCTCCACGCTTTTATTACAGAAAGTGCGGGGGCATTAGTGGAGTCCGCTGGCCTCTGTAGCTTTAGACCTGTTAGCTTAGGGCAGGAAAAAACTCAAAGCGGTTCGGGGGCCGCTACAGGTCTCATCCCATGGCTATGGCGGCCCGAGTTACATCCCCCCTGTCAGCCTGATCAAAGGCAGCATTGATGTTATCCAGCGTGAATTTGTGGGACAGGATGTGGTCAAAGGGGTATTTCCCCTTGGTACGTTTGAGGAAGTCCAGGGCCTTCTGCAGTGCCCAGGACTCGTAGGTGGCCACACCTACCACCCGGCGGTTGGCGTTTACGAGAAGCGAGGGGTCAAACTCCAGCGTCTTGCCCCGGTTGATATTGCCCACCCAGAGGTAACTGCCCCCCTGGCGTACCATGGGGATGCCCTCTGCCACCGCCTGGGGATTGCCAGTGACCTCCACCACCACATCCGCCCCCCAGCCACTGGTCAGCTCCCGCACCCGGCTAATCCTCTCCTTGGAGCTCGGCAGTTCATCCAGATTTATAAGGTGGTCGGCACCGCACTGGGAGGCAAGCCTCAGCCGCTCCTCAAACTTGTCAATCACAATCACTTGGTCAGCGCCCATGTCCTTGGTGATTGCTGCTGCGTAGACCCCCAGGCCCCCAGCCCCCTGGATGACCACGCTATCCCCCCACTTTACTCCCACCTGGTGTAAGCTGTATACCATCTGGGAGAGGGCACAGTTAAGGGGGGCCACCATATCATCCGATAGCTCATCCGGGATTTTGAACACTGCCTGTCCTGGGGCCAGGTAGTAATATTCCCCGTAGGCCCCGTTGAAGTGAGGGTGGGTTCCGGCGGAGAGCCACCATGACGGGAAGCGGTTGGGGCAGGCGGCAGTATGCCCGTGGAGGCAGTTATAGCATCGCATGCAGGGGAGGTAATAGCTGTAGACCACCCTGTCACCCTCGTCCAGAGGCTGGCCGGCGGAGTCGGATTCCACACCGGCGCCTACGGCGAATACCCGGCCCACCATTTCGTGGCCCAGCACCCACGGGCCTGGGGTGGCTATCTTCATGTCGCCGCGCCACATGTGCAGGTCTGAGCCACAGATGTTGGATAGGGTGATTTTGACCAGGATGGCCCCAGGCTTCAGCGGGGGCAGCTGTCGTTCTTGAATCTCAAAGGGCTTGCCCGGCTCATGAAATACGGCCAGTCTTCCGTTCATGGTACCTCCAAATTTGTTACTATGGCCCCAGCTCCCCTACCTCGTAGAGGGCGGCTGTGGCCGCTACCAGACCGGCGGTCTCTGCCCGCAGTATGCGGGGGCCCAGGGAAACGGGGGTAATGCCCTGGCTGCGGGCGAAGTCTACCTCCTGGTCCTCAAAGCCCCCCTCGGGGCCGATGAACAGGTTTAATAGGCCGTCTACCTTGTTACTGCGCAGCACCTCCTTCAGTCCGGTGACACCTTCCCCTTCATATGGTATCAGGGACAGCCCTTCCACGACCTCACAGGCATCGGTGAACAGCACCGCCTCTGAGAGGAAGGGCAGGCGTCCCCGGCCGGACTGCTCTGCGGCCTCGGTGAGGACCCGCTCCCAGCGCTCCTGTTTGTTGGGCCGCACTTCGGTTACCACCGAGCGCAGGGAGAAGACAGGGTGAAAGGCGCTGACGCCCACCTCGGTGCCCTTCTGGAGGACGAGCTCAAACCTGTCCCCCTTGAGTATAGACTGGTAGAGGTGCACCTGGGTGTTGGGCTCACCGCGGGCGGGCCGGCTCTCCTTCACCGTGGCCTCTCCGCCGTCCTTGCCCACCCAGGAGATCTCCACCTCATACTCATAGCCGGTGTTATCCAGCAGGATGACCCTAGTGCCCTGGCGGGCACGCAGCACATCGCGTAGTTGGTGGGCCACACGGTGCTCCAGGGAGACCTTGTTACCGTGCATGGAGTCTTCAGAGACGAAGAAACGGTGCACCGTCTATATCCTGCCAACCACCAGGGTGCGCCACTCGTCACTGGTGAGGACATCCATAGGCTGCCAGCCCGCCTCTCCCAGAGCATGCTCTACGGCGCTCAGGCTATTAGCGAGAAAGCCGCTGGCGGCCAGCACCGCACCGGGCCGGGCGGCATGGGCCAGGGGGTGGGCAACCTCTATGACTGTCTGGCTGCTGATATTGGCTAGGAGCAAGTCAAAGGCCTTCAACCTGCCATTGAGACTGCCGGTGAGCATCGATACCCGTCCCAACACGCGGTTGGCCCGTGCATTGTCGCGCGCGGCCTTTGTCGCCACCCAGTCCGTGTCCAGTGCCACCACCTTCTCCGCCCCCAAGAGGGCGGCCGCTATGGCCAGTATACCGGAACCGGTGCCTAAGTCTAGCACCCGCATACCCGGCCTCAAATTGCGCTCCATCGCCTCCAGGCACATCTGGGTGGTGGGGTGGTGGCCGGTGCCGAAGGCGGGGCCGGGGTCAATGACCACCGCCACCCGTGCCTCCGGAGGACGACGGTGCTCCCACGGGGGCAATATCAGCAGCCTCTCCCCCACTGGCACGGGGGGGAAGAAGCTCCGCCATCCCTGCATCCACTCCTTCTCCATCAAGGGCCTGTCCAGCGGCCTCAGGTGGGGGAAGCGGTGGGCCAGGGTACTCAGCGCGCCAGCGCCTAGTTCCGGGCTGGCCTCCAGCGGGAAATAGGCCCTGACCACGGTTCCCTCGCGGGTCTCTTCAATAACTGTGCCGCCGGCGGCCTGGGTCTGGAGTATAGCGGCCACTTCAGCGGACTCTGCATCAGATACCCCCACCGATACTTCCCTCCACTGGATCACGGGCCCCTATGACTCCTCGGCAAGAATTTCGGGGCTACCCAGGGTATCCGCCAGCTTTTCCAGCAAGCAGCGCTGCTCTTTGGTCAGGGAGGAAGGGGTGAGCACGGAGACCTGTACCACCAGGTCTCCCTTGCCCCGGCCGTGCAGGTGGGGCACTCCCTTTCCCTTGAAGACAAACTCCCTGCCGGACTGTGTGCCAGGGGGAATTTTCAACTCCTGCTCGCCGTCCAAGGTGGGGACCTTCATCTTGTAGCCTAGGGCTGCCTGAGCGAAGTTCAGGGCCAGTTGGTATATCAGGTCATCCCCCTCACGCTGGAACAGCGGATGGGGCTGGACGGAGAGCAGGATGTACAGATTGCCCGGGGGGCCGTCGTGGCTACCGCTGTGGCCCTCGCCGCTTAGGCGTAGCTGAGTGCCGTCTTCAACACCTGCCGGCACCCCTACGCTAAGCTGCCGGTTTACCTGTTGCTTGCCGGTGCCGTTGCACTGAGAACACGGTTCTACAATGACCTTGCCATCACCACCGCAACGCTCGCAGGTGGAAACGCTAACAAAGCGACCAAACAGGCCCTCCTGTGCTCGGCGCACCTGGCCGGCACCGGAGCATACGGGGCACCGTTCGGGCTGGCTGCCGGGGTGGCTGCCGGAACCAAAACACCGGGGGCAGTTTTCCACCCGCTGCACCTCAATATCTCGTTCCACGCCTAGGGCGGCCTCTTCAAAAGTGACGGTGATGTGTGCCTGGATATCCGCCCCCCTCTGGGCGGCCCGGCGGGTGGTGGAGGTAGTGCCGCTGAAGAACGCATCAAACAGATCTCCCAGGCCGCCGAAGCCGACGCCCTCAAACCCACGGCCCCAGCCCTCATCAGTCTGACCCCAGCGGTCATATTTGGACCTTTTCTCGGGGTCGGAAAGGACCTCATAAGCCTGGTTGATCTCCTTGAAGCGATCGGATGCACTGGGCTCCTTATTGAGGTCAGGGTGGAACTTGAAGGCCAGCTTATGGTAGGCCTTCTTTATCTCTTCCCCGCCTGCCCCCCGGGGGACGCCCAGCACGGCGTAGTAGTCTTGTTTCTCTTGGCGCAATGGCTTCCTTTTGCCTATAAGCATTCAGGCTACCTAAGTATAAACTACCTTGCCCCTGCCCCTCAAGAAGGTATCTAGGACTGGCAGTGTCAGGTAATATGGTTTCTATTATGGGAGCGATTCTGCTATAATCTACGGTTCGTATTACAATATGGCCTTTTGAGGTCAGTTGGAAAGGGGTTCAGACCATGGCAGCGCTGGATAAGTTCCAGGGTGTGGTAGAGGACCGCCACCGGTATGCAGCGGAGTGGAAAGCGGCCACCGGACGTAAGGTGATGGGCTACTTGTGCACCTATCTGCCCGATGAGCTGATTTACGCCGCCGGTAACCTGCCGGTGCGTATCCTGGGCAGCCACGAGCCCCAGGATGTGAGTGAGCGCCACATATACAGCAAGTGGTGTCCCTGCTCCCGCGATTTCCTGGCGCAGGGGTTGCTGGGCCGCTATGACTATTTGGACGGTATTCTACAGGGACACTGCTGCATTCATATGAAGCAGACCTATGTGAGTTGGTGCCGCCATCTGGATCCGGGCTACTGCTATGACCTGTATGTCCCACCCTCCCTCCACACCCCCATGGCCCGCACTAACATGGTCCGAGGAATGGAGGAGCTACGCCGTTCCCTGGAGGAGGAGTCCGGCACCGCCATCACCCAAGAGGTTATCCGTAACGCCCTGGATGTCTATGACACCAACCGCCGCCTGCTACGGGACATCTATGATCTCAGGAAGCAGGACACCCCGCCCATCACTGGCGCCGAGGCCATGGAGGTAATCCTAGCCACCATGGTGATGGACAAGAAGGAGGCCAACATATGGCTGGAGGAGCTGCTGGCCGAGCTTAAAGGTAAGCTCCCTAATAACAAAGACAACGGTGACGGCAAATTGCGCCTGATGCTGATAGGCAGCGGCAGTGACGACATCGGCTTTCTGCGCCTGCTAGACTCCATGGGCATGGAGGTTGTGGTTGATGAGCACTGCATAGGTACCCGCTATTTCTGGAATATAACCCCCGATGGGGCCGACCCCTTAGCGGCCATCGCCGACCGCCTAATCGCCAAGCCCCCCTGCCCCAATAAAGACCTGGAGGAGAAGCGGCGCATGGCTTTCTTGGAGGAGCTAACCCGGGACTTCCGGGTGCAAGGCGTTATCGTGATGCAGCAGAAATTCTGCGACCCTCACCAGTGGGATGCCCCTGATATCAAGGCGCTTATGGACAGGGCCGGCATACCTACCTTGTTCTTGGAATCGGATATCGTGGTGCCGGTGGGCCAGTTCCGCACCCGGGTGGAGGCCTTTGCCGAGATGATGGAGATAGGGGCGTGACCGCCCCAGCGGTCAGCGGTGCCGCCGCCGCCACTCCTGCCTGGTGCCGGATAGGGAGACCGCCAGCCCCAGCGCCCCGATGACGGCGAAGAGGAACACGGTATCCCGAAAGGCTAGGTCAAAGGCTGTTCCAGATGGAAGTGCCTCGTAAGCCCCTCTCCGTAGTGAAAATACTGCGCTGGAGAGGGCGACGGCGGTGATGGTGCCCAGGGTGGTGGACATGCCCAGCATGGAAGTCGCCGTAGCCATCTTCTCCGGCGGGACGCTGTTCATTAGTGAGCTATAGTTGGGGGCCTGGTATAGTCCAAACCCCAGGCCCATGAGGGCCAGTGCAGCTATCACCGGCAGTATTGCATCTCCCCCTTGGAACCCCCCCAGCAGCCACACCGCTGCCGTCGCCACCAGCAGCCCGATGTTGACGGGCCACCAGGTTCCCACCCGGTCTGAGGCCCAGCCGCTCAGAGGGGAGACAACCGTGGCCACAAATGGGGGCACGGTAAGCGTCACACCCATCATGGCCGCCGGTAGCAGCAGCCTCTCCTCCATGAAGAAGGGGAAAAGGAACCAGACGATGAATATGGCGGTATGCCCCAGATAACCGCGGGCGACCGCTACCATGAAGGTTTGGTGCCTCAATATGGAAACAGGGATGAGGGGGGAGGAGGAGCGGGCCTCCACTGCCACGAAGCTCCCTAGCAGTCCCAGACCCCCTATTATCATGAAGAGGGGCAGCGCGTAGCCCACACCCTGGCCGAGCAAGGAGAGGGCTATGGTGAGCAACCCCAGACCCCCGGCTAGGATGGCGGCACCGGCTATGTCGTAGTGCCTGCTAGGCTCTGGGTGGGATCTGGTGCCGCCGCGTACCGCTATCAGGGCCACCGCTATCAACATGATGCCTATGGGGACTCGGAACCAGAATATTGCGGGCCACCCCCACCACTCCAGCACCAAGCCTCCCAGCAGGGGACCGCCTATCAGCCCTGCCGAGCCTCCGGCGGTCATCACTCCCAGCGCCCGGCCCCTCTCGCCTATTGGGAAGGCCCGGCCCACTAGGGCCGGGGCAGCGGCCCAGAGCATTGCGGTGCCCACGGCCTGAAAGCCTCTAAGGGCCGCCATCTGTGGGATACTCCCAGATAGGCCCACCACTGCCACCCCCAAGGTGTACAATAGGAGTCCCGTGATGAAGACCGGTCTGAGTCCCAGGCTGTCCCCCACATTGCCCAGCGTGGGTAGCAGGGCTACTCTTACCAACTGGTAGATGATGATTATCCAAAGAATACCCTGTATGCTGCTGTCCAGACCCTGGGAGATAGCGGGCAAAGCTACATTTACCGCAGAATCCAAAAAAACCAGGAACATGCCTAGTGTAGCCGCGAGGAGTACCAGACCCCGGCGACGGGCCAAGGCGGCTATTGTGCCGTCATTGTGGTCAAGGGACTCTGTGTCCTGGCTCATTCGGCACCATCGTAGCAGAGCACTGTCCGGTGGGCAAATCCAGGCAGCGGCAACCCGTCGGTGGTGTCAGGTGCTATAATGTAGGTGAAAACCGAGGTTTAGCGAGGTAAGAGGATGAGTGTGGCCGTATTGACGGTCTTTCTGATAGCGGCTTTCCTTCTGGGGGCGGTGCCCTGGGCTTATATTTGGTCCAGAGTGATGGCTGGGGTGGACATCCGTATGGTCGGAGACGGCAATGTAGGTGCCCGAAACACCTTCAAGCAGATTGGGCGCCGGTCCGGGTTAGTGGTAGGGGTGCTGGACTTTGCCAAGGGGACTGCCGTAGTCCTTTTAGCCCGCCAGCTTGGTCTGGGCGAGGTATGGGCGCTGGCGGCTGGTATGGCCGTGGTGGCCGGGCACGATTGGTCTCCCTTCCTGCGTTTTAGGGGAGGCCAAGGGTTTGCCCCCACGGGGGGGGTGCTGCTGGGCCTTATGCCGCTGGAGACACTGGCCGGAGCCGGTGTGGCCGGCGTGGTGCTGGCAGTAAGCCACCACTGGAACTTCTCTCAAATGGCGGGCTTGGCCCTTCTGCCCGTTGCCGCTCTGTGGAGCGGTAGCCCCATCCTCATGATGGCATATATGGTGGCCCTGTTTGCTGTGGTGAGTGTAAAGAAGTTCGTGGACTTGCCCCTAGCCCGGCGCAACGCCGCCCGCCGGCAGGCATTATTGGATGCCTCCCGGGCTCTGGACCTGGAACCGGAGGTGACCGCACCCGGCGCAGAGTCGGGTTAGAAGCGCAGTCCCGACGGCAGGGCTAAATCTGGGGTATGGGGCCTCTCACAATGGCGTCCGCCATATGGCATACCCGCGCCACGGGGGCCACATCGTGCACCCGGACGATATCCGCCCCGGCGGCTATGCCTAGGGCCACCGTAGCAGCAGTCCCTTCCACCCGTTCTTCTCGGGGCAAGCCCAGCACTAGCCCTATCATGGACTTGCGGGATGTGCCCAGCAGCACCGGATGCCCCAAGGAGCGCAACTCCCCCAGCCTGCGTATAAGCACTAGGTTGTGCTCCAGGTTCTTGCCGAAGCCTATGCCAGGGTCCACAATCAGGTCAGCTTCAGGCACTCCGGCTTCCGCCGCCCTGTCTAGGCTCCAGCGCAGGCTGGCCACCACCTCGGCCAGCAGGTCCACATAGCAGGTGCCACGCTGGTTGTGCATCACCACCAGCGGCAGGCCCCTATCCGCCGCCACCTGCGCCAGGGCTGGGTCCCGCTTTAGGCCCCAGACATCGTTGATTAGTGCGGCGCCGGCGTCTACCGCCCGGCGCGCCACCTCCGCTTTGTAGGTATCTATGCTCATGGGCACCTTCACCGAGGACACCACCTTCTTCAACACCGGCAGCACCCGGCGCAACTCCTCCTTAACGGGGACCGGTGCAGCCCCGGGGCGGGTGGACTCCCCGCCGATATCCAGGATGTCTGCGCCCTCGGCCTCCATCCGCTGCGCCTGGGATACCGCCGCCCCAACATCGTAGGCCAAGCCGTCCCCGGAGAAGGAGTCTGGAGTCACATTGATGATGCCCATAATGAAAGTGCGCTCCCCCCAACGGAACTCACGGCCGCCGATATTGGTGGAGGAACGGGGGTTCAAGTGGCGGTCTCGCTGCGGGCGGTCTCCCTGCGCACCGCATCTTTGTAGGCAGCCATCAAGCTCTTGGTGATGCGTCCTGGCCCGCCGCCGCCAACCGGACGGCCATTCGCCTGGGTGAGCGGCATCACCTCCAGGACGGAGTTGGTGAGGAAGGCCTCATCGGCTGCTGCCAACTCAGAGGGGTCTATCGGCCGCTCCTCAACCACCACCCCCAGTACCCATGCCAGTTCCAGCACGGCCCCTCTGGTGATGCCGGGCAATGGGCCACTGGCCAGGTCGGAAGTTATCAGGGTGCCGTCTTTGACCAGGAAGAGGTTGGTAAAAGACCCTTCGGTCAGGTGGCCCTTCTCATTGAGCAGCAGGGACTCCTGCACCCCAGCCCCACGCGCCCGGTGCCGGGCGAGCAGGAAGCCGGTGTAGCTGCAGGACTTCACCCCGCACAGCGGGGAGGCGGTGTTGGTGAGAGGCCCGCCGATGACGGCGGAATACCCTTTCTGGTAGGCGGAATCGGCGATGGGGGTGAGGGGGCGGGCGGTGATTAGCACCGTGGGGGTGGTGGGGAGAGGCTCCGGGGCGGCCTCCCCCTCCCCCGCGGAGACGGTGAGGCGCACACGGGCCTCCTCCAGCCCGTTGGCCCGTATCGTCTCGTAAAGGGCGTCCTGTATCCCTTCGGCATTCAGAGGGCAGGTAAGCCCCAATATGTCCAGGGAAGCGAAGAGCCGCCCCAGGTGCGCATTGAGGCGGAAGAAACGGCCCCCGTAGGTGCGCAGTGTATCGAAAACACCGTAGCCGTAAAGGAAACCGTGGTCAAAGGGGGAGATGGCGACACTTGAGCGGGGCACCAGCTCGCTGCTAAGGTAGACGACCTCTTCCTTTCGGCTCATGAAACGCCCATCGGGGTCGCCACCCTGGGCCTACAGAGGAGCGAGTGGCATACTCTGCCAGGCTCATCACTCCACCTATGTTTAGATATGTACGGCATGGCATCTTTTTTCAAATAAATCACGGCGTGGCCACCCCCAGAGCCTGCATCAGGGCCTTTGCCTTGTCCAGGGTCTCCTGGTACTCGGCCCGGGGGCTGGAGTCGTACACTACCGCCCCCCCTACCTGGAAATAGACCCTGCCGTCCTTGATAACAAAGGTGCGGATGGCTATGTTTAGCTCCATATCGCCGTCAAAGCCTATGTAGCCTATGGCCCCGGTGTACGGCCCGCGGCGGGTGGGCTCTAACTCATCTATAATCTCCATAGCCCTCACCTTGGGTGCTCCGGTGACGGAGCCGCCGGGGAAGGCGGCCCGGAGGAGGTCCACCGCCCTCAACCCTTCCCGGAGCCTCCCCTCCACCGTGGATGTAAGCTGGAAAACGGTGGCGTACTTTTCTAAAGTGAATAGCTCACGCACCTTTACGCTGCCTAAACGGCAAACGCGGCCGATATCGTTGCGCTCCAGGTCCACAATCATTACATTCTCGGCCCGGTCTTTAACACTGGAGACCAGTTCCCCGGCCTGGGCCTCATCCTCCTCAGGGGTAGCGCCCCGGGGCCGGGTGCCTTTCATGGGGCGGGTCTTCACCCGGTCTCCCCGCAGCTTCAGAAAAAGCTCGGGCGAGGCGCTGGCTACGATAGCATCCTTAAAGTTGAGATAGGCGGCGAACGGGGCCGGATTTAGCTCCCGTAGCTTCAGATATAGCTCCCACGGGGGAATACGCAACGGTGCCTCATAGCGCTGGGACAGGTTCACCTGGAAGATATCCCCGGCGGCGATGTACTCCCTGGCGGTTTCAACGGCCTGCTCATATCCCTGGCGGGTGAAGTTGCTGCTCAGCTCTCCTGCGGTACAGGGGCCGCAGCCGGGGTAACGGGGTGGTGGTGGGGTGCTGAGGAGCTCCCGAAGGCTGGAGAGGCGCTCCCTGGCCCGCTCCCGCCGGGGGGTGGGGTCAAGCTCGGGGTAGCCCGTGGATACCAGGTGGCACCGTCCGGTGCGATGGTCAAACACAGCTATGGTATCGTAGAACCCCAGATAGGCCTCGGGCAGCCCCAGGTCGTCCTTGGCCCGGCTGGGGAGCCGTTCTAAGTTGCGGCCCAGGTCGTATCCTAAGTAGCCTACGGCACCACCGGGGAAAGGCTCCGGCCACAGGCCCGGCCCCACCCGGTAGCGGGCCAGCAGCCCTCCCAAAACAGTGAGAGGGTCGCCGGTCACCTTCTCTACATTGCCTGAGGCATCCTCCACCCACACCTCCCGGCCACGGCTGCGCAGCACCGTAAAGGGTTGACAGCCTACGAAGGAGAAGCGCCCCAGGCCGTGCCCGTCCATGCCGCTGTCCAGCAGGAAGCCCATGGGTTGCTCCCGTAGGGCTTCAAAGGCCTGGACTGGGGATGGGGGAGCGGTGAGTTCATCTATCAGCGGCTCGGGGTGAAGGTCTACCTGTGGTGACTTGCTGTGTGGCATCGGCTCAACCTGAATTATACCGCCCGGCAGGCGAGGGTCACAACCTTGGGGGCTTGGCCCCCCAGCGGGCCGGAGCACGCCCTGCCTTTCTGTGCCCATTCCGCCCTGTTATAATGGGCATAATCCGGTAGGGGAGGGTGGCAATGTCTTTCGTGGACTACGAGCGCCGGGGTAAGGTGGCACTCATCACCCTGAACCGCCCCAAGCGGCTGAACGCCTTTGGGGTTGGGCTGGCCGATGGGGTGCGGGAGTGTTTCGTCCGGTTCCATGCGGATGACAAGGTCAATGCCGCCGTCCTCCGTGGGGTGGGGCGCGCCTTCTGTGCCGGTGTGGATGCCAAGGAGATTGCCGAAACGGGCCACATATTTCTTGATGACCCCCTCCGCCACCTTTATCCCTTCGGCAGCCAGGACCTTGCCAAGCCGGTGGTGGCCGCCATCCACGGCCCCTGTCTGGGCGCCGGCTTCAACATGCTGGCCATGCGGACGGATATCCGCATCGCCGCCGATAACGCCGTTTTCGGCCTGCCGGAGCTGGACCGGGGTATATACTGCCTTAACACCATGTTCTACCAGCAGCTCCCCCGCAATATCGTCATGGAACTGGCATTGCTGTGTAGCAACATCAACGCCCAGCGGGCTTACGAGTTGGGGGTGGTGAACCGGGTGGTCCCCGAGAGGGAGCTGATGGACGCTGCCATGGAAATGGCGGACAAGCTATCCTCTCTCTCACCCCAGGCCGTCAGGCTCACCAAACAGGGGATACTGAGAATGAGCCAGGTATCCGAGGATGCCACAGCCGAGGAGACGACGAATTTCCAGCGCTCCACCACCTCTGAGGATATGATAGAGGGGATGAGGGCCTGGGCCGAAAAGCGACAGCCACAGTGGAAGGGGAGATAGCATGACCTTAGCCGAGAGGATACTGGCCGCACACGCCGGAAAGCAGTCGGTCAGCCCGGGGGAGTTCATCACCGCCAAGGTGGACTTTATCATGACCAATGATGTCAGCGCACCCCTGGCCATTCAGGAGTTCCGCCGCCTGGGCGTGAAGAAAGTGTTTGACCCCGACAAAATCGTGCTCCTGGCTGACCACTTCACTCCCAATAAAGATCTCCAGGCTGCGGAGCAGGCCAAGCTGATGCGGGAGTTTGCCCAGGAGCAGGGAGTAATCTGGTTTGAGTCCGGTCGGCTGGGCATAGAGCATGTGCTGCTGCCGGAGCAGGGCCTGGTGCTGCCCGGGGACCTGATGCTGGGTGGGGACTCCCATACTACCACCTACGGGGCCGTGGGGGCCTTCGCCACCGGCATGGGCTCCACGGACATAGCCTGCGCCATGGCCACAGGGGAGACCTGGCTCAAGGTGCCGCCCAGCCTCAAGCTCATCTACCACGGGGAGCTACCCCGATGGGTGGGAGGGAAGGACCTCATCCTCTACACCATCGGCCAGATAGGGGTGGACGGGGCAAGATACGCCGCCATGGAGTTCGCTGGGGACGCCATCGCCGGCCTCTCCATGGACGGCCGCTTCACCATGGCCAACATGGCCGTGGAGGCTGGGGCCAAGGCGGGGCTTTTTTATGTAGACGACAAGACTCTATCCTATGTGAAGCCAAGGGCTAAACGAGAGTACAAGGTGGTCCACCCCGACTTCGACGCCCAGTATACCCAGACCTTTGATTGGGATGTCTCCGCACTGGAGCCCCAGGTGGCCTTCCCGCACCTGCCTAGCAACACCCGGCCCGTAAGCGAGGCGGCCTCGGTAAATGTTGACCAGGCCGTGGTGGGGAGTTGCACCAACGGCCGTATGGAAGACCTGCGCCTGGCGGCCGGAATACTGGCGGGCAAGCAGGTACACCCCCGGGTGCGC